>NZ_BKCL01000005.1:0-267291 GCF_008579125.1 Iodidimonas gelatinilytica
TCATCTAAACATGTTCTATACTACGCTTTGCGTCACTAGAGATGCTTAAACAATGGTCCAATAATCGCTGAACCACCGTCCACATCTCCCTTCTCTCATCAACACTGTCAAAGATCAAAACCTCGATTTCTCAAGGCCCGCAGGCGTTCGGAGCAGAGCGCCCCGCTGCGGTGAGGGCGGGTTATATGGACCACCGACCAACCTGTCAAACCCTTTATCAAAGTTTTTTCGAAGCTTTCTATTTCACCATTTCTGACTGCCATTGGAAAACAACAAAACTTAGCTGAAACCCTGTTTTTAGGGGCTTTTTCTGTCTCTCATTCTGCCTGTAATGTAAGGATGTGACGCAAGCGGCAAAATCGGGGCGGCCATTTTTTCTCACCCACCACCCGCCCAATTTTTCTGGCCATGGCTGCATGGATGGGTTTCAATTAAAACTGAGGCGCTTGAGCAATGGTAAGCGGAGTGGCGGATAATGCTGCACCAACCTAAGCCACTTACTATAGCATTCACTTAGTGCGATTCAGAAGCAAAGACGCTACAAGTTTCAGGGAGCGGCGCCCAATCGCCAAATAGAGGTTCAGAGCCGCAGATACGGTACAACAATGTTTGCCTCTCGCTGGCGAGATAAGCACTCACCTCAGCCTTCAGTTCAAGGAAACGCATGTTCCCAGTAAAATCTGCAAATACCGGATCATCAAAAATATAGACAAGCGGCAGCTTATTCTCGACGGCCTGAGAAAGCGCTACCAGTGCAGCATCAACATTCCCTTCCACGGCGTTAATGCGGGCCGCACGGATATCCATAAGCCATCCGCGGAATCCGGCGCTGCGTTCAGCCTCGATATCAGCCCAACCGAGTGCAAGCATCTCGCGAGCACCGCCAAGATCCCCCTTTTGTTGGCGGATAAAAGCCAGCGATGTAAAAGGTGACGTAAAACCAGTCCTGCTACTGATACGGGCGTGCACGACCGTCTCGAAAATTGACTGCGCCTCATCCAATTCCCCCGCATAAAAAAGGGCTTCTGCGAGGTTAAACAAAACGATGGGGTTTTCGGACTGCTTCTCTGCGGCTATTTTGGCAATAGAAACAGCTGCCGCATAATCACCTTCAAACGTTCGCACAATTCCCGCAGCTTGAGGTGCAAGCCGTAGCGCTTCATTTGGAAAGCCCAAACCTGCAAGTATCTGTGCTCCCAGAATACGACTTTGCCCAGATCCAGACTGAAGCTCCAAACTTTGGAATATTTCTTCCATCGCCACAACTGGCCCTCCGCGATCATATATTATGGCGTTCCGAGCAGCGATGAAATGGGCAATTGCTGGATCGATATTGGCTAGGCGCCGAATGATTTTATCCACCTCTTCAAGTTGGCCTGTTTCGGCAAGAAAGAGTGCATAGTTGAAATTCGCCACCGGCGACAAGGCATCAATGGCCAATAATTTTCGGAGGGCAGCTCCTGCTTCGCCATATCGCGGCGGGCGGACCGTTGTAAGAGCGAGATGAATCCAGTTCAGCGCATCAATATGGCTTGGATTGAGGCTGGTAGCCTTTTCCAGATGGATCAGCGCCTCGTTCGGATTGCCTTGTTGGTATCTCAAAAGCCCCATGGCGGCGTGGGCATCGGCCAGACCTTCATCCAGAGACAAAGCGCGCTTGATATGCGGCTCTGCAACTATCACAGCGTCTACATCACTTAATGTGCCATAATTGTCCGCTGTAGATAGCAGGTAGGAAATCGCCAACTGAGCATGGGCAGGAGCATAATCAGGTGCCATAGCGAGGGCCTGAGCAAGGATATGATTGGCAGATTGTATGCTGGCAGGGGTGCGTCGATGGATCAGATCACGACCCTTCAAATAAGCATCATAAGCATCTGGGTTAACCGATGCAAAATCACGCGTATTTTGTTGCAATTTCAGAGGTATGGTCAACGCTCCGACAATGGCGTCAGCAATCTCAGCCTGAATGGCAAAAACATCGGTCAGGTCGCGATCATAGGAGTCGCCCCAAAGTTGAAAGCCACTTTCCGCTTCGATCAACTGGGCAGAAATACGCAGCCGTTCACCGGAACGGCGCACCGACCCTTCAAGTACATGATCCACATTCAATTGCTCGGCGATCTCTATGACATCAAGCTTTTGACCCTTGAACTGAAAGGAAGATGTTCGCGCCGCCACCCGCAATGTTGAATAACGCGCAAGCCGGTTGAGCAATTCTTCAGAAATACCATCAGAAAAATACTCTTGGTCCTTCTCCAAGGACATATTGACAAAAGGCAAAACAGCGATGGCATGAGACGGTGCGGACGTTTCTGCATCTGGGGATATCTTCGCTGTGACGCTGCGGCGGTTGCCGGATAAATACCCATCCCATAAAAGCACCGCAAGAAAGAGGAGAAGCCCGACAATAATCAAAGAATCCAGTTTGCGCCCAATCGTCCCCGTCGGTGCGTCCTCTTGACCTTGTGTTGTTCGTCGTACACCATCAGAAGTCAGCTCAAACGCCCAAGCGAAAACAAGCGCTACCGGTAAACCGAGGATCAAAAGGATAGTGACAAATCCCATAGTCCATGTCGGAAAATGCAAGGCAGGAAACACGGTATTGACAACTTGCACGATCAGCCATGCAACGACCAGATAGGCACCCCCGACGCGAAAAACATTCCGCCGCCTCATTTCCCGAAAGAATTGCTGCATATCCCCCCCCCTCGTAGCCAAAAATATACACAATTCAGGCGAAAAAAAAAGCATATAACTTCTGCTTTCAACACTGGTTGCCTTGGATCCGGACCCTGTTTACCATCCCTGTTGTCCTGCTTGGCATGGTCAAGCATATAAGAACACAAACCAAAAAGTAGCCTGCGACTCTTTTTGATACGGGAGCCGTTTCTAGCGTTGCAATCCGGCGAAAGTTCCGCATCTCTTAAAGCCATAGGCAAGGAGCGCAGATGATGGACCGGCGATTGAAACGGCTTGAGGGCTTGGCTCGTCTTCTGGATAGCCGCTTTCGCATTCCCGGCCTTGGGATACGGGTGGGGCTTGATGCGGTGATTGGCCTGATCCCCGGCATTGGCGATATGGCCATGGGGCTGGTGAGCGTTTATCTTGTGACACAAGCGCTGGCTATGGGATCGCGTAAGCGGGTGATCGCCCAAATGTTGGCCAATATCGGTATCGACTTTATCATCGGAGCCATTCCCGTCATCGGGGATATTTTCGACATTGGCTTCAAGGCGAATAACCGCAATATCGCGCTTTTAAAACGGGACTATGCACGGCACCGCCTGTAAGCGCCTTATGTGTTTCTTATGCGCCCCGCTTAATCCTGATTGCGCGCATGGCGTTGCAAGCCCAATTCATCCAAGGCGGCGGCGTCGCGCTTCTTGGCGTCAAATTTTGCCTGCTCCAATTGCCGTTCGGCCAAAATCTCGAACTTCTTGAGCTCTTGAAACGCTGCGCGCACGACCTCTTCTTTATCCGCCCGTTCTGCATCGGCCTTGGCCCGCTGTTCTTGCAGCTTTGCCCGCTGGGCAAAACTGGCCGCCGCATAAGGGCCAAAGGAAAAGCCCGCAAGGGATTCCCCGGCAAAACCGCTTTCCTTATCAAGGGCGGCTTGCAGATTGGCGAGCCCCTGATCGATCTGGTCCACAGCGTTTTGCGCCGCAGCAAGCTCTTTCCGTGCTTCATCCAGCCGCCATTTGGACAGGCGAATCATACCATCCAGCCCTTTCATCCTTTCCTCCTCATGAGGCGAGAATTTCAGCCAGTTGCTGATAGCCATCGGCCAGCATGGTTTGTTCGTCCTTGCGCTGGTTCAAAAAGGCTTCCAGACGCGGCATAAGCTGAATGGCCCTATCCACCAATGGGTCGGCCCCTTGGCGATAAGCGCCCAAGCGGATCATTTCTTCCATATCCGCATAAGCCGACAGGATGGCCCGCGCCTCTCGCACCAGAGTGTTTTCTTCATCGCTATTACAGCCCGGCATGGTACGCGACACCGATTTCAGCACATTGATGGCGGGATAGCGGCCCCGTTCGGCAATGGCCCGCTCCATCACGATATGCCCATCCAATATGCCCCGCACCGCATCGGCCACCGGTTCATTATGGTCGTCGCCTTCCACCAGCACCGTAAACAGCCCGGTGATGGCTCCGGTTCCTTTTGGTCCCGGCCCTGCCCGTTCCAGCAATTTTGGCAGTTCGGTAAACACGGTCGGGGTATAGCCTTTGGTGGTGGGCGGTTCGCCGCCTGCAAGGCCAATTTCCCGCTGGGCCATGGCAAAACGCGTGATGGAATCCATCAAGCACAACACCTGCTTTCCACGGTCGCGGAAAAATTCCGACAAGGTGAGTGTGAGCCACGCCGCCTGACGACGCATCAGGGCGGACTCATCGGATGTGGCCACAACCACAACCGAGCGCTTCAACCCCTCCTCGCCCAAATCGTCTTCGATAAATTCCTGAACCTCGCGCCCGCGTTCACCGATCAGGCCAATCACCGACACATCGGCTTTGGTATAACGCGCCAGCATCGACATCAGAACCGATTTGCCCACGCCGGACCCGGCAAAGATCCCCATGCGTTGGCCCGCGCAGCAAGACACAAAGCTATTGAGCGCCCGCACGCCCAGATCCAGTTTTCCGCCAACCCTTTGCCGTTCATGGGCTGCGGGTGGGCGGGCACGCAACAAAGCCGGGCTGCTGCCTTGGG
Source organism: Iodidimonas gelatinilytica (assembly GCF_008579125.1). Classification (NCBI taxonomy): domain Bacteria; kingdom Pseudomonadati; phylum Pseudomonadota; class Alphaproteobacteria; order Iodidimonadales; family Iodidimonadaceae; genus Iodidimonas; species Iodidimonas gelatinilytica. The sequence continues at coordinate 4,715 of NZ_BKCL01000005.1, forward strand.
GTAGCGGTCCTTTGCCATCCACCGGCTCGCCAAAGGCATTCACCACCCGCCCAAGCCAAGCGGATGATGGATAGGCCGCCGGTTCTGTATCCCCCACATAGGCTTTGCAGCCAATCCCCACACCATCAAGCCCGGTGAAAGGCATCACCAGTGATCGCCCTTCCCCGAAGCCGATCACTTCACAATCGACCCGCCGACCATCCCGCGCATCGATCACCACCCGCGATCCAACGGACAAGCTGTGTTCGGCTCCGGCCACTTCCACCAGCAAGCCCTGCACCGCCACAACCCTGCCATAACGGCGGTCCGGCTGTATGCGATTGATTTCCGTATGCAAACTGTCAAGAGACGCGGTCATATCCATCCGATAAGATCAAGCGACAAAAGCGCGTATTTTTTCAAACCCGACTGTGGACGATTTTTCTTAAACCATCGTAAAGCATAAACCAAAAGCAGCCATAAGAAGATTGTGAATTAGTATCTTTTCAGTAAGGTTATGATTTGTTAATATTTGATTGTTAACCTTCGTTAATAAGGGGTGGCGTTCAGATGGAGATATGTATCTGAACAGGGTTGGCGGCGATAGAAATTACGCTGCTGCGCCAGGGGAGAAAACCATGCGCGTACTTTTGATTGAAGACGATAGCTCGACGGCAAAAAGCATCGAATTGATGCTGACCACAGAGCGGTTTAATGTTTATACCACGGATTTGGGTGAAGAAGGCTTGGATCTGGGTAAATTATATGATTACGACATCATCATTCTCGATCTGAATCTGCCCGACATGCACGGCTATGATGTTCTGAAAAAGCTGCGCCTGTCAAAAGTGAACACACCGATCCTGATCTTGTCCGGCCAATCGGAAATGGAAGACAAGGTGAAAGCCTTGGGCTTTGGGGCCGATGATTATCTGACCAAGCCTTTCCATAAAGAAGAGCTGATCGCCCGCATCCATGCCATTGTGCGGCGCTCCAAGGGCCATTCCCAATCGGTTATCAAAACCGGTCGCTTATCGGTCAATCTCGATACCAAAACGGTCGAGGTCCAAGGCAGCCGCGTGCATTTGACCGGCAAGGAATATGCCATGCTGGAACTGTTATCCTTGCGCAAGGGCACCACCTTGACCAAGGAAATGTTCCTCAACCATCTTTATGGCGGGATCGACGAGCCGGAGCTCAAGATCATCGACGTGTTTATCTGCAAGTTGCGGAAAAAGCTCGCCTCTGCCACCGATGGCGACAATTATATCGAAACGGTGTGGGGCCGCGGCTATGTGCTGCGCGATCCGGAAGAATCAACACCAGAAGAGCCAGCCGCCCTTGCGGGCTAATAACGGCACAGATGTAAAAAGGTGCAAGAGCACAGAAAAAACGGCGGGCCAGTACCCGCCGTTTTCTTATGGAACGATTATGATGCGGGCAACGATCAGGCGGCTTCAACCGTGAAGGTCAACCCCGCATTTTTGGTCAGACGCGGGATCAATGCTTCTCCCATCGCGGCTGCCGGTGTCCAGATGCCACCTTTCAGATCAGGCCGGTCGTTCAACAGGCACAAAGCACTTTCGGTAATCATCTTTGATGTGGAACCATATCCCGGATCCCGATCCCCGCTGACCGAGACACGCACCGAGCGGCCATCGTCCGCCTTTCCGATGAACAGCACATCATAAGAACCACTTTCGCGTTCTTCACGGCTTGGCCCCTCGCCCGGTTTCAAGCCATCTTCCTTCATCATGGATTTGTCTTCGGCCACCGCTTTAGCCACGGCCTCACCTTGTTCCCCCGGCCCGGTGAGCAGCATTTCCTCATAGGTGAAGTCTTCACCCCAAGGATGCTCCAAAAGCGCATGACTGCGATGTATATTGCGAGTGTTAATGGCGGCCATAATAAAAGGCGCAGCCCAAGATCCGCAGTCTTCATCATAATAAGGCTTGGCCCCCGAAGGCTGACGTGCCCCTTCAAAGCCGGGGGTGAGCGCAAAAGGATTGCGCAAAAGATTTAAAATGTCCGGATCCTGCGCTGCGGAGGCCAATGTGGCTTTCAAGCTGGCTGCCGTGCCGCCGGAAAAGCCGCCTTTCATCTTGCGCACCCGACCTTTCACTGTTTTTACCGGCCCCCCAAGCGTTTTGCGGGCTTCCTTTTGTAAAAACAGCACCCCCAGATCGAAGGGGACCGAATCGAACCCGCAAGAGAAAACGATCCGCGCCCCGTTTTTCTGCGCCGTTTCAGCATGGGCATCGATCATCTGACGCATCCATGCCGGTTCACCGCACAGATCCACATAATCCGTTCCCGCATCGGCACAGGCTTTCACCAAAGCCGATCCATAAAGCTGATAAGGTCCAACAGTGGTCAGGACCAAACGAGTCTGACTGACCAGTTCAACCAGCGTTTCCGGCTGCGCTCCATCAGCGACAATAAGCGGGAAATCTTCGGGCAATCCCAGATCATCACGGGTTTTCGCCAGTTTTTCCAAATTTCGCCCGGCCATGGCCCAACGCAGGTGCGGCCCCGCCCCATAAGTGGTCGTGATATATTCGGCCACAAGCTTCCCCGTGAAACCGGTGGCACCATAAACGACGAGATCGAATGTACGAGGAGCGCTCATTTTCGGACCTTTCAATCAAGAGAAACGACAAACGGCCCAGTATTCAACCGTCTTCCGGCGCAATGGTAAGCCGCAAGCCGTCCAGCGCATCACTCACTGGAAGCTGACAAGATAACCGTGACGTTTCTTTATAAACGGACGTATCGGAAACCAGTTCGTATTCGTCTTCTTCTTGTTCCGGCAATTTGGCCAACCATTCGGCATCCACATAAACATGACATGTGGCACAAGAACAGCAACCGCCACAGATGGCAGCCAGATCATCAATCCCGGCAGACCGGATAGATTCCATCACAGACGTTCCGGCACGCCCTTCGACCACATGTTCTTTGCCGGACCAATCCGTGACAAAAAGTGTTGGCATCATTTCAGCTCCTTATTCTTCACCATATCCGCTTTGTTTTCGGGCTGGCCTCATCTGCATTGCCGCCATAATGACCGTGTTTATGGCCTGGGCGCTCTCGGGATCAAGCGCCGTTTTCCTCTTGTCTAAAAAAGTATGTATGGCGGTTCGTAAATGCGCCGCCGGATCATCGTCTTTTGGAAAAGGGGTACCCAAAGCGCGGCCATGACGGACCAATTCAAACTGCTGGGATTTTTCTGCGGCCAATTCTGCATCCTTGGCGGTGCGATATACCGGCTCCAGCATCGGATTTGATGCGGCCATGGTTTTCAAGCGTCGGCGCAAGGCCCGCATCGGCGCAAGGACCGTGCTACGTATCTCATCGGTTTTTTCCATGAGAACCGCCATATCACTGCGATCCAACAAGCGGTGTCCGGTCACCACAAGATAACAGAGATAAAGAAGGATATTCACATCCGCTCCCTGCTTGTCTTGTAATGCAAGACAGGCAGGGGCCACCCCATCCTTTCCATAAAGGGACAGGGAAAATTCCCAAAATGCTTCGGCGTCTTTATCGGTCATGGAAGGCCGGACCAGCGCTTGGCGAGATTGGCTTCCAGCCCGAACAAATCCAATACCCGGCCCACGCTATGATTGATCACATCATCCACCGTTTTGGGCCGGCCATAAAATCCCGGCATCGGCGGGGCAAGGATGGCCCCCAATTGGGCCGCTTCATAAAACAGCTTGCAATGCCCCAGATGCAGTGGCGTTTCCCGTGGCATCAGCACCAGCTTACGACGCTCCTTCAGGCACACATCAGCCGCCCGGCTCAGCAAATCGTCGGCATTGGAATGCACCACCGCCGACAAATTCTTCATCGAACATGCCGCGAAGATCATGCCGTCCGTAGGAAAAGACCCGCTGGCAATGCTCGCCGCAACATTGCCGATTTTATGCACTTCATTGGCAAGTGCCTCGACAGCTTTTGGCTCCCAATCGGTTTCGGCGCCGATGGTAATCTTGGCGGTGCGGCTCATCACCAGATGAGTTTCAACCTCTGGCATATGGCTAAGCGCTTCCAGAATCCGGATGCCGTAAATGGCCCCACTTGCCCCCCCGATACCAACAATCAGCTTCATCACATTCGTTCCCCGGCAGAGCCGCAGACATGACATTCCATGAACCCATCCACCGCCATCCGCACGTCATATTCGATTTCATAGGCATCGGGCACCGGACCATTCACGCAAAGGCGCTCAAAGATCCAGCGATGCAGAAGCTTCGACATAAACCAGTCCGCTGCCTCCCTATCATCGCCTTTAATCTCGATGCCTTTGGCGCGTTGACCTGCCATGAAACCCGTCAACCAACGGGAGGCGCGCACGGGTCCGCGCCGATAGAAAATCTCGCCTAATTCCGGCGCGCGCTTTGCCTCCGCAATCACAATGCGGGCCAGATCGATATTTTTATCCGATGTGACCAATTTCAAAAGATTCCGCGCAAACAGCATCAACCCTTCGCGCATATCCAGATTTTGGTTATCCGGCAGATGTGAAATGGTTTCCAGTTCACTCATGGTGGATATGACCACTGCTTCAAACAAAGCTTCCTTGGTCGGAAAATACCCATATAGCGTCGATTTTGATCCCCCGGCCAGCCTGACGATTTCATTGATACTGGCAGCTTTATAACCAACATCCAAAAAAACGGACCGTGCGGCCGCCAAAATCACATCTCTCTTTTGTGTCGACTTTCGCACCGAAGCGTAAGAGCCGGTGTCTGAATTCATTATGATGCCCCTTCTTTTCGTAGGGGAGAAGATCACAGAATTATATCAAGGCTGCAACCTTCTGTCCGCCATCTAATCGCAAGCACTCACTTGGAAACGATTTCATAGTCCTTGCATCTTATTAAACTGTACGGTACGTTACATGCACATCTGCACGTAGCAGCGGCCAAATATTGGCCATAAGACATAGTAGCGTTTACGAACCACGAACGGTGGTGCCAAAAGCACCGCCCACCTTCCCAGCGGGCTGCCATTCGTGGCGGCCCTTTTTTTTGCCCCCCCCTCATCAATAGGCCCATTTACCCTAGCTACATAAGAGCCCTAAAAGAAAAAGCACCTGGCCATTTCTGACCAAGTGCTTGATTTTATTGGAGGGCCGTCGGGGGTTCGAACCCCGGACCCGCTGATTAAGAGTCAGCTGCTCTACCACTGAGCTAACGGCCCGCAAACAAGATGTACCCGTCAATGCCGAGCAAGGCGCGGTTCATACCCCATCGCCTTTCATCTGTCTAGCCCTCTGCATCTCAGATGCCGACAGAAATAAAAACGGGAATAGTCTAACTGCTGCCAAACCATTCCCGTATATCGCTTTTAATGGTCGGAGCGGCGGGATTTGAACCCACGACCCCTACACCCCCAGTGTAGTGCGCTACCAGACTGCGCTACGCTCCGTAAGGCGACGGTCGCTCTTATAAGCGTGAACGCCCCACCGGTGCAACCATGAAAACAACTTTCTTGGGTCGTTTGGTCAAAACATATGAACCGGCCCATCCGACTTTGGCCTTGAACCGTAATTTCAGGCCGATCCTGCCTCTGATTTTGCCCGCATCTTGCTGACGGAATCGGCAATGATATATTCTAAAACGTCAAGATCAATATCGGATAAGCGTTTGATATAAAGGCAAGACTTCCCCGTTTTCATAGGCCCAAGCTGTTTCAGCTCCTGTTGATAGCATTCAAAGCCGGGCATTACATAAACAGATAAAGAGCCTTTGCGCGGGGAAAAGCCCGTCAGCATCCAGTCCCCCTCTCGCCCACTGGCATAACGATAATGGTATCGTCCAAAGCCGACAATCGCCTCGCCCCACATGATTGCTGGCTCGCCGGTAATGCGCTGCATCATCTCAAGCAGTATCCGGGCATCCACTTTTTGTGCCGGGTTCTCAAGGGACTCTAGAAATTGGTTTGGGGAATGATCGGTAGGCTGTGTTTTGTTGGCCATAATAGCATCTCGCCCTTATTCACACGCAACGGGGCTGAAAAGCAAGATCCCTTGGCCTTAATCCAAAAGGGCTCTCAATTCCCGAAGCTCGGCCAAAATGTCACCAAGCGTTTTTTGCGACAGGCCAGCCGACGCAGAATCGTCCGGTTGAGCAGCTTGGACAGACAGGCCGGATGCGGCACCGGAAAGCGACTTATCAGCCCGGTGTTATCGGACTGTCCATCTTCACCGGACGAAGCATCTTCACATGTGGCGCTTACAGCCTTCTCAGGATAGCCATGGTCCGAGTCTTGCCCCGCATCCTTCTCCGCTACTTTATCCGCCAGTTCCGCGCCCTCATCTGCCCGGGAGGCCTCTAGAACCGACATGACTGTCACCCGCACTCCCTGTTCACGGAAGCGCTTTTGCACCCCCTTGATGGTAATGCCCTCTTCATAAAGCAGCGTTTTTATGGCGCATAAAAGATCGATATCGGCAGGCCGATAATAGCGCCGGTTACCGCCCCGCTTCAGCGGGCGGATATGGGTAAAGCGCGTTTCCCAAAACCGTAATACATGCTGGGGAAGATCCAGAAGCTCCGACACCTCGCCAATGGTGCGAAAGGCCCGATCGGACTTTTCATGTTCCGCTTTTTCATGGCCAGCCTTACCATCAGCCACAGCCGCAGATCCATTGCCAGTGCGCGGCACTGGCACATCCGTTTTGCTTGATGTTTTTGGCATGTCAAGAGCCACGCGCCGTTCCTCCGGCTCAGGCTCCGCCTGCCCCCTTGAGCGAAGCGTTGATACGATCTTTCATCACCTGACTGGGGCGAAATACCAGAACCCGGCGCGGGTCAATCGGCACTTCTTCGCCGGTTTTGGGATTGCGCCCGATGCGCCCGCCTTTGTCACGTAGAACAAAGCTGCCAAAAGATGATATTTTTACATTCTCACCAGCGATCAGGGCATCACTCACAGCATCCAGAACCTGTTCCACAAGATCGGAGGATTCATTACGTGACAATCCCACTTCTTGATAAACTGCTTCTGATAATTCAGCCCGTGTGACGGTGTGCTTTGACATAGCCGTTCCCCTGAGATCCAGATGGTCACTTTAGGTCGCTAAAGACTATATGTCAATCAACGTCTTAGCGCTATTTACCAAAATATATACGGAGATCTGCCGGAATACCAGATCATCCTTACCAGCGCAGCAAACACGCCCCCCAGGTAAAGCCGCCTCCCATGGCCTCCAATAACAAAAGATCGCCTCGCTTCACACGGCCATCGCGAACCGCTTCATCCAGCGCCAAAGGAATAGATGCGGCCGATGTATTGGCGTGGCGATCCACTGTCACAACAACTTTTTCGGTGGAAAGATTAAGCTTTTTGGCCGTTCCATCCAAAATCCGGCGATTGGCCTGATGGGGCACCAGCCAATCGATATCGGACGATTCCAGCCCCACAGCCTGCAGCGCCTCATCCACCACAGCGGCCAGATTTACCACCGCATGGCGAAACACTTCCCGGCCTTTCATACGCACATGGCCGCTGGTACCGGTAGAAGATGGCCCGCCATCCACATAAAGCATATCGTGGAAACGGCCATCGGAATGCAGGTGGCTACTTAAAATTCCTTGATCGCTTGCCTTTCCGGCGCCCTCTGCCGCTTCCAGAACCACAGCCCCGGCCCCGTCGCCAAACAACACGCAGGTGGTCCGATCTTCATAATCAAGAATGCGGGTAAAGGTTTCCGCGCCAATCACCAGCGCCCGCTTCACCTGCCCGGCTTTAATGAAATTATCTGCCGTTGCCAGAGCATAAACAAAGCCGGAGCACACCGCCTGAAGATCAAAGGCAAAGCCTTTTGTCATGCCAAGGGCCGCTTGTACTGTGGTCGCCGTAGCGGGAAAGGTTTCATCCGGTGTTGCCGTTGCCACCACGATCAAATCCAGATCATCCCCTTCGATCCCGGCCATTTCCAAGGCCCGTTTGGCGGCATTGATGGCCAGATCGGAGGTCTTTTCATCTGCATGAGCCACATGGCGCTGTCGGATACCCGTGCGCTCAACGATCCAGTCATCGCTGGTATCCACAATTTCGGTCATATCCTCGTTGGACATGATGCGTTCCGGCAGATAACTACCGCAGCCGCGAAGAACAGAGCGAATAACAGTCACCTGGACGAAGCCTCATTCTCAGGATTGGACAAAGGAGCCTCGTCCTCAACGGACTGACCCATGGAAACGCCACCAAGATCTTCTGTGATCAGATGGATAAGATTGTGTCGCGCCATATCGATCGCAACCCCAATGGCCGTTGCAAAACCCGATATTGACGCACCACCATGCTTTTTACCACCAATCCATTCAATCCCAACATCACGGCACCATTATGATTATTGGGATCAAGATGGGATCGCAAGCCGTCCAATCCGCGCCGGGCCATCAGATAGCCCAGTTTCGCGCGGGTGGAGGATTGAAAGGCATCGCGGACCAAACTGCCGATAAGTCGCGCAGTACCTTCCGCTGTTTTCAGGGCCACATTGCCGGTAAACCCATCGGTCACCACCACATCGGCACTGCCTGCCCCGATCATATCACCTTCGATGAAGCCCGCAAATTCAAGCGGCAGATCGGACTTGCGCAAAATTTCCGCAGCTTCCTTGACCTCTTCATTTCCCTTCAGTTCTTCCACGCCGATATTGAGAAGACTGAGCTTGGGTCGCTGAAGCCCCAAAACGGTGCGCGCAAAGGCTGCGCCCATCACCGAGAATTCCACAAGATTCGAGGCGTCACATTCCACATTAGCGCCCAGATCCAGCATCACACATTCGCCTTTATAGGTGGGCAAAAGGGACGCCAAAGCAGGCCGGTCAATGCTGGGAAGCGTGCGCAGGATGAATTTTGCCAGCGCCATCAAGGCCCCGGTATTGCCCGCAGACACCGCCACATCCGCATCACCCGCCTTGACCGCCTCTATGGCCAGCGCCATGGAAGATTTCCGCCCCCGCCGCAAGGCCCGCGCAGGCTTGTCTTCGCTTGAAACCACATCGTCCGTATGGATCAGCGTACTGACCTGCGCCAATGCCGGAGAGGCATCAAGAAGGGGTTTGATATCGGATTCACGGCCAAAGAAAAGAAACCGTGCTTCGGGAAAGCGCTCACGGGCGATTTCAGCCCCGTGCACGACAATCGCTGGCGCTTCGTCGCCGCCCATGGCGTCGAGCGCCACTGTCAGATGCTTATTCAATGATACCTATCCCGGTACGCGTATTTCATATGCGCCAAAAGCCTGGCAAATGCCGAAAACAGCCTGGATCGTGCCTGCTTCATAGCAGTGTCGCAAAATACTGCCAAAATTTTCGGCTTCAAGCTTGTCATAAAGTTTTTTAAGATCCGCAAATGGGTTGTCCGCCTTTTCCTGCGCCTCGGCATCCGCTTTCACCTGCGCTTCCGTTTTGATGATCGGGGGCAAATCAACGCCCGGCGCACGCGGAAAAGGATCAAGTGCCAAAGACACGGTCTGGGCCAGAATCTCGGCCACATCCACCGCCCCTTGTGTCAGAATGTCCACATCCTCTTCATCCACATCCACCACCATTTCATCGGCTTCCATCGGCAAAGGCGCGTCCAGAAAACGGATGGCGAACCTGTCTTCAATATGGCTTTCCACCGGATCGAGGCTGATGGCGCATTTTTGCGTTACCTGTGCCGTTACAACCCCTTCGAGGCGGATACCGTCCGGTATTTTCTGCGCCTCCACCTGACCCGACAAATGATCAATGGCGATCAGATCAAAGCGTTGGGCCAAATCAGAACGGGCATGTGCATCGGCCTCCAGCCGGATCGAAACCGGACCATTTTCCACATCACGCAGGGTTACAATTTTGGTGAAGTCGCTCACGAGGTTACGATCTCCTTGATAGGGTCGAGAAAGGCTATGGTGCCCGCGCACAGATCTTCGTCAGAAAGGCCCTCCAGATGGGCCGATTGCTTACGAATATAATGCGCCAGTCGCGCGGGCGCATCCCCTTCAGGCGGTGTACCGCGCCACACATTGCGCCCCAATGCCTCGATCAACGGGGCATCATCGTGCGACTCAAGAGCCGCATCATAGGCTTTCAAGCGCCCGAAATAAGCCGCAGCCATTTCTTTTACATGGCGCCCCACAGCCAGATCGCCCACACCGATTTCACGCAAAGTGCGATCCAGATCGGCAAACAAGGCCTCTTGTAAAACCATTTGCACATCTGTGCAAAGGTCCTCGCTGGCATTCAGCCGGTCAAGCAACAAATATACATGTAAAACAACCATATCGAAACGACCGTCAAGGGTATCGGGAACCGCCAGATCGGTGTAAAACTCCGCCCGCCGCGCCTGTGCGACCGCATGGCTGTAAAGCGTAATCGCCCCCTCACGCCCCGCTGAAGGAGAAAACAGGTTTTTCAAAAATTTGATCAATGTCGACATGGTCCTGTTTGCAGACTTGACGGACTGGGTTGGAAGTGGCTGTATCTGCGATCATTCGCCGCTTGGCCTCAAAAGGTCAAGCAAAGGCTTTTTTCTTTTGCGGTGATTGCGTACATGACAGGCGTTCGGAAGATGTCCATTTTCAAAAATATGGCGGCAACGATCATCGCAGGAAGCCTGCTTTCTGCATGCACCACCGCTGTGCAAACGCGCGGCTATGTGGTGGATGAAGAATTGGCCGAGGCCATTTCCCCCGGTGTCGATAACCGCAATTCCGTGCAGGAAATGATGGGAACACCCTCGATCACCAGTGCCTTTGGGGATGAGGTTTGGTACTATATTTCCCGCGACACAGTGACACGAGGCTTCATTGAAGAACGGCCCTTGTCCCAATTGGTGATCGAGGTGCAATTCGATGATGGCGGCACCGTTGCCGATGTAAGGCGCTATGATCTGGCCGATTCTCAAGAAATCGACCCGCGTAATGCCATCACGCCGATCCGTGGTAAAACCCTTGGATTTTTCGAACAATTATTACGTGGCATCGGGCGCGTTGGACCGGGCGGCCCAACCGGAGGCGGCGGTCGCCCACCGGGCACCTGACATTCCCCATCTGCAGCCTAAAACCTCTTCAAGCACCTATAGGCAAGCCGCAGGCCGGAAAATAAACGCAAACAAAAAGACAAGCGCCCCGCACAAAATGCAGGGCGCTTTTTTCTTGGCCTTAGGAGTTTCGCTGTTGCTCCAGGCTTAATGAGACAAGAAAGCCAGCAACAACAAAGCCACGATATTGGTGATTTTGATCATCGGGTTCACCGCAGGGCCGGCGGTATCCTTATAAGGATCGCCCACCGTATCGCCGGTGACAGCGGCTTTATGGGCTTCCGACCCTTTGCCGCCATGATTGCCGTCTTCGATATATTTCTTGGCATTATCCCATGCCCCACCACCGGCAGTCATGGAAATCGCCACGAACAATCCAGACACAATCACCCCCAAAAGCAGCGCCCCCACAGCGGAAAAGGCCAGCGCCTGCCCTGCGATCTGGTTGATCACCACATATACGACAATCGGTGCCAGAACCGGCAACAAAGACGGCAAAATCATTTCCTTGATCGCCGCTTTTGTCAAAAGATCCACCGACCGTGCATAATCGGGCTTTTCGGTGCCCAGCATAATTCCCGGTTTTTCACGGAACTGGCGGCGCACCTCTTCCACCACAGCCCCACCGGCACGGCCCACGGCCGTCATGCCCATGGCGCCGAACAGATAGGGCAGCAAAGCCCCCAGAAACAGCCCCACAACCACATAAGGATTGGAAAGGCTGAAATCGACGGTCAAGCCAGAGAAATAGGTTTCGATATCCGCCGTATAGGCCGAAAACAAAACCAATGCGGCCAGTGCAGCCGACCCAATGGCATAGCCCTTGGTCACCGCCTTTGTGGTATTCCCCACCGCATCCAGCGCATCGGTGCGTTCTCGCACGCTATCGTCCAGATCGGCCATTTCCGCAATACCGCCGGCATTATCGGTCACCGGACCATAGGCATCCAGCGCCACCACCATGCCTGCCAAGGCCAGCATCGCCGTTGCGGCAAAGCCAAGCCCCAACACACCGGCAAGGCTGTAAGCGATAATAATTCCGGCAGAAATCACCAGCACCGGCAAAGCGGTCGCTTCCAATGAAACGGCAAGGCCCTGAATGACATTGGTGGCATGCCCTGTTTCCGATGCCTTGGCGATAGAGCGTACCGGCCGATAGTCCGTCGAGGTGTAATATTCGGTGATAAAGATCAAAAGCCCGGTAACAACCAAGCCCACCACACCGCACAGATACAGATCCATACCGGTGAAGCTGCGGTCATCGGTGGCGAACACTTGTTGCAAGCCTTCGGCCCCAAGCGCCCAATCCATGGCAAAATAAATGGCAATCAATGACAAGAAGGTGGTCACGCCGAACCCCTTGTAAAGAGCCCCATGATAGATTGCTTTGCCCCCAGTTTCACAAAGAACGTGCCGATGATCGACGTGACGATACACACGCCGCCGATGATCAGCGGCAAGGACATCAATTCGACCGCGCCGCTTTTCAAGAACAGCGCCGACAAAACCATGGTCGCACCCACCGTCACCACATAGGTTTCAAACAAATCCGCGGCCATGCCAGCGCAATCGCCCACATTATCCCCCACATTATCGGCGATCACGGCCGGATTGCGCGGGTCGTCTTCAGGGATACCGGCTTCCACCTTGCCCACAAGATCGGCCCCCACATCCGCACCTTTGGTGAAGATGCCGCCGCCAAGACGGGCGAAAATAGAAATCAACGATGCGCCAAAGCCCAAAGCCACAAGGCTATCGATCACGATACGGCTGGTGGCATCAAATCCCATGACATGGGTGAGGAAGGTATAATATCCCGCCACCGCCAAAAGGGCGAGACCGGCAACCAGCATGCCGGTGACAGCACCAGCGCGAAAGGCAATGGACAGCCCTTTTTGCAGGCTTTCCATAGCGCCCTGAGTGGTGCGCACATTGGCGCGCACGGAAATCAGCATGCCGATATAACCGGCGGCACCCGAAAGCACGGCCCCCAGGACAAAGCCGATGGCAGGCCAAAGTTTGAGAAAAATGAACAGCAAGACCGCCACGGTCACACCCACCAGAGCAATGGCCCGATATTGGCGATTAAGATAAGCCCCCGCAGCAACCTGAATATATCCGGCAATTTCCTTCATCCGGTCATTCCCGGCATCGGCGGACAGCACCGATCGGGTCGCCCAGATACCATAAACGATGGCAAGAATACCCCCCGTTATGGCCACATATAAAACTGGCATGAACGCTTCTCCCCTATATATGATCCAGTGAAACGCGCCAAAGGCACGGCCCATCTTTTTTATGCAGGCCCAAAAAGGGCCGCATGCCGCTGATTGTTTTTTATGCGGCTTTTGGATCAATTGAGCTTAGGGGCAGGTTTTTCCATGCGCAAGATGCCAAAAGACATCTGAACGAGTAAAATTAAAAAACAAAAACAGGGGAAAGCCGGGATCAAAGATTATTCAGGAACCCGCTGGGCATTGGTGATGCGCACATTCAGCACATGGCCCTTCCCCATCACCTGATGGGTCATTTCTAAAAGGCGATCATGGACCAGATCGAAATCCAGAGCGCCGGGGCGATCGGCCTGCGTGGTCTGCCGGCTATTGAGATCGCGCAAAAAGCCATCGCGTAATTCCGGCAAACGTGCGGCCACATAGGACTGGTTATCCGGGCCATCCACTTCAAACGCCAGATCCACCCACATATAGCCAAGAATCCGGTTATCGCCATCGATCAAGGGCAAAGCAAAACGCCGCACCGGCACCACCAGAAGATCGATCTTCTTTTCCGCCTTTTCCTTGGCGGCCTGTGCCTGTTCTTCGATGGCAGCTTCATCTTGCACGCTTGCGCTATCATCCCCGCCGGAAAGAAAGAAGAAAACCGCAGCTCCGCCGATCAGCACCCCGCCAACAATGCCCGCCACCAGAAAAAGCAGCCCCCGCGGACGACCACCCGCTTCCAATTCCACCGCGTCTTTTTCTGCCATTACCGTTTTCTCCGTTTCTTCTTAATGATCATGCGATCATCTGTTTATGGTATCAAGGATGCCGAAAGCCGCCCGCTCCCCACGCCCGGCTTGTGCCGTCTTCTTCCACCACAATCAACGCATCGCCCTTTTCCACCATACCAATGTCCATAATCGGCACATTGGCCGATTTTGCGGCAGCCTTTATCGCATCGGCATTTTCTGGCGGGGCGGTAAAGGCCAGCTCATAATCATCCCCGCCGGTCAGCACCGTGCGCAAAAGATCGGGGGTATCCGCAAGCATATGTCGCGCGGCATCAGACAAAGGCACGCGGCGCGCCTCAATGCGCATCCCCACCCGGCTTTGCGCACATATATGGCCCAGATCGGCAATCATTCCATCGGAAATATCAAGGGCGGCACTGGCAAGGCCCACAAGATTCGCGCCCAAGGCCAATCGCGGCACTGGCACATGATAGCGACGGACCAGCGCCACATCAGAGGGACAGCCCCCCAAAAGGCATTTAAGGCCAAGGGCCGCATCACCGATGGTGCCGCTTACAAAAACCAGATCCCCCGGCTTGGCACCGTTCCTGCGCAAAGCCTGCCCTTTTTCCACATATCCAATGGCGGTCAATGACAAGACAAGTTTGCCCGCCCCGGATACCGTATCGCCCCCATAAAGAGCGATGCCGAATTCTTTCTGATCTTCCAAAAGCCCCTTGGAAAGCTCTGTGGCAAGGCCGCTATCCAATTTATCCGGAAAGGCCAAGCCCAACAAATAGCCCAAAGGCTTTGCCCCCATGGCCGCCAGATCGGACAGGTTCACCCGCAATAATTTGCGTGCCACCAGATCCATTGGATCGCTGGAGAAAAAATGCCGCCCCGACACCATCATGTCTTTGGTGACCACCAGATCATAGCCATCGGGCGGTGAAAAAAGGGCCGCATCATCCCCCAAACCAAGGGCGGGGGAACCGCTTGTGGTCAAGCGGGAAAAAATGGTGTCGATCAGAGAAAATTCATCCATCCGTCAAATCCCCGATCCAAACCCGCCTTGTTTTCGCGCTCTTGGCGAAAAAGCTCAGGACCGGATATCGCGGGCCAGCCGGTCCAGCACTCCATTGGCGAAAGCGGCTCTGCCCCGTCAAAAAAGGCATGGGCCACATCCATATATTCATTGATGACCACAGCCGTGGGCACATCGGGACGCGCGGTCAGTTCATAGGTGGCAGCACGCAGGATCGCCCGCAACACCGATTCCAGCCGATCCAGCGGCCAATTGGCAGCCAATGCGCCTTTCAGCTTGTCATCGATGCTGTGCACCTGTTCGATGGTTCCCAGCACAATATCGGCGAACAGATTCTGGTCCGCATCCGCATATTGATCGCCTTCGATTTCCCGCCCCAAACGAAAGGCGCGAAATTCTGTAACCACATGGCGTGGATCGGCATCGGGATTGTGCTCAAGCTGATACAGTGCCTGAACCGCACCAAGCCGCGCCGCTGAACGCGCCCCACCGGATGGCTTCTTTCCCTTGCGGGGCCGTGCCGGGCCTTGTGCGGCTTGCTTCTCGGTCATGCCTTCACTCCAAAACGCCGTTTCAAACCCGCCATTGCCAACGCCGCTTCACTGGCGGCACGGCCTTTATTGCCGCGCTTGCGATCGGCCCGGGCCCATGCCTGATCGTCATTTTCCACGGTCAATATGCCATAGCCTATGGCCAGATGGTCGCGGATAGCCAGATCTTGCAAGCCCCGCGCACTTTCCCCGCACACATAATCATAGTGGCTGGTTTCGCCACGAATAACGACACCCAAAGCCACATAGGCATCATAATGCGGGCCGGTGCCGTTTTTCCTCGCTTGATCGGCAAAGGCGATAGCGGCAGGAATTTCAAAGGTGCCGGGAACCTGAATGCGGTCCACATGCACGCCCTTGGCGTTTAAAAATTCTGCGGCGCCAGCATAAAGCTCATCGGCGAGGTCTTCGTAAAAGCGCGCTTCTACGATCAATAGGTTCAAGGGATCTGCCATTATGTTCAATCAGCCGTCTAAGGGGATGGTGCGTTGTTCTACGATATTGAGGCCATAGCCTCAAGTCCAACGATGTTATGTTGCGTATTGGATAAAAGCACAAGATCACGCACACCAAGATCCAAAAGAATCTGCGCCCCGATGCCATAATCCCGCAAGGCGGCTGCCGTCGCCACCGCTTGCTTTTTCTTAGGCATGCTGCGGGCCTGCATTTCCTGCGTCAGGCGATCAGGCCGCACATCGCGGATAATCACCACAATACCGCGCCCTTCCTTGCCGATACAGCGCATGGCCTGATGCAGCTGTCCGGCCCGGCCATTATCTTCGGCCAGAATATCATCAAACAGGCTGATGGCATGCATCCGCACCAAGACCGGGTCGGGTCCGCTCAGATCCCCCTTCACCAAAACAATATGCTCCGCATATTCGGCGCGATTGACATAGGTCTTCATATGCCATTCGCCGCCATAAAGGCTGGTGATTTCGGTTTCGCTTACCGCATCCACAAGGCTGTCATTCTTGAGGCGATAAGCAATCAGATCGCGGATGGTGGCCACTTTCAGCCCATGAAGCTGCGCAAAGCCCATCAGATCGGGCAACCGCGCCATGGTGCCGTCTTCATTCATGATCTCGCAGATCACCGACGAGGGATTAAGCCCCGCCAGCCGTGAAATATCCACCGAGGCTTCCGTATGGCCGGCGCGCACCAGAACCCCGCCATCGCGGGCCACCAGTGGAAACACATGGCCCGGCGTTGCCAGATCATCGCGGCCACGGGCGCTATCAATGGCCACCTGAATGGTCCGGGCGCGATCCGCGGCGGAAATCCCCGTTGTCACCCCTTCGCGGGCTTCGATAGAAACGGTGAAGGCGGTTTGATGGCGGCTGGCATTTTCCTGGCTCATCAAGGACAAACCGAGATCTTCCGCCCGCTGCCGGGTCAGGGACAGGCAAATGAGGCCCCGGCCATGTTTGGCCATGAAATTGATCGCTTCAGGCGTTGCCATTTGTGCCGGGATAATCAGATCACCCTCATTTTCCCGGTCTTCATCGTCCACCAGAATGAACATGCGTCCATTACGGGCATCTTCGATTACCTCTTCGATGCTGGACAAAAAACTCTCGGACATTCACGTCCCTTTCCAATAGTCACTCGCGCTCAAACGTCAATCACGGCCTGAAAGTCGGGCGAGATAACGCGCAAGAATATCAATTTCCAGATTCACCCGGTCGCCTTCACCAGCATCACGAAAGGACGTTTCCATCAAAGTGTGCGGGATTATATTCACCGAAAAAGCTGCACCGGGCGGATTGGACACCGCATTCACCGTCAAGGACACACCATTCACCGTGACCGACCCCTTGCGGGCGATATAGGGAGCGATATCATCGGGCATGGAAAACAAAATCTCTTTCGAGCCTGCCTTGGGAGTGATTTCAAGGATTTCCCCCACCCCGTCCACATGGCCACTAACGATATGGCCGCCCATTTCATCGCCAACCCGCAAAGAGCGTTCAAGATTCACAGCCACACCGGGCCGCCAATCGCCCAAAGCCGTGCAGGACAAGGTTTCCCGGCTTACATCCACGGCAAACCAGCCCGTTGATTGATCCTGCCCCTTATCCACCACTGTCAGGCACACACCCGCACAAGCAATGGACGCCCCAAGATCGATGCTTTGAGTGTCATAAGCCGTTTCGATCACGATGCGCACATCGCCTTTTTGCTCAACCGAGCGGATACGCCCCACATCGGTGACAATTCCTGTGAACATCTAAGCTCCTTATATGGTCAGGCGCGTACATAAACCGACAAAGCGTCTTCGCCAAGGGTCCGTTCGGAAATCTTGCGAAAATGCGGGGCATCCGCCATCACATCCTGAACAGACAGCCCCGCAACGGAAGCCCGTCCATCTGCACCGATCAGCTTGGGCGCCGTATAAAGATAAAGCCGATCCACCAGCCCTGCCCGCAAAAACGCGGCCGTGATCAAAGCCCCTCCTTCAACCAAAAGCCGGGTGATCCCCCTTTGCCCCAGCTTATGGGCCAGATCTTTGACACAAGGGTGGCCGACTTCATCTGCATCAACGGGAATGATCTGTCCTCGGGCTTCTTGATCGGCACAATCTGCATTTTTTTCCGTATTTTTGACGGTGCTCCACCAATATCGGGGCAAATCGGCAGGCGGATCAGAGGTCATCAGAATTTTTTGGGGAGAGCGGTCTTCCAGCCCCGACACCCGACAATCCAAAGATGGCCGGTCAGCGCGATAGGTGCCAGCGCCAACCAAAATGGCGTCATGGCTGGCGCGTAGCATATGCCCATATTGGCGGGCCGCATCGCCGGTAATCCATTTGCTGTGGCCGGTGCTGCTGGCGATACACCCGTCCAAAGATTGAGCGATCTTGCACGCAATCATCGGACGGCTCTCACGCACCTTCAGGAAAAACCCCTGATGGCTATCGGCGGCGCGATCCCCAAGCAGCCCCATATCCACCCGAATCCCGGCCTTGCGCAAACGGGCAATGCCTTGGCCATTGGTGCGCGGATCAGGGTCCCCCACCGCCACCACGACATGAGAAATTCCGGCAGCAATCAAGGCATCGGCACAAGGGGGCGTGCGGCCATGATGGGCACAAGGCTCCAAGGTAACATAGGCGGTTGCGCCCTTTGCCGCCGCACCGGCCTGTGCCAGCGCCACGGTTTCCGCATGGGGCCTGCCGCCCGGTGCCGTCCAACCGCGCCCCACCACATGGCCATCCCGCACGATCACACAGCCCACCGCCGGATTGGGGGCAACCCGCCCCAAACCCCGCGCCCCAAGGCGCAAGGCCATGTCCATAAATGTCGGGTCGGGCGGCGCAATCACGGCATCGGCCTAATCGTCAAGCGGGGCGGGTTTTTCCTCATCCCCTTGCAAGGTGGAGAGGAAATTCTCGAAATCCTGTGCTTCGCGAAAATTCCGATAGACCGAGGCATAGCGCACATAGGCCACCTGATCGAGATTGGAAAGCGCATCCATCACCAACTCGCCGATGGCATCGGTTTCCACCTCGCTTTCGCCCAAGGATTCCAACCTGCGCACCAAGCCATTGACCATACGCTCCACCCGATCCGGCTCCACAGGGCGCTTGCGCAAGGCAATGTCAATGGACCGTTGCAGCTTATCCCGTTCAAAGGGAACACGCCGCCCACTGCGCTTGAGCACAATCAATTCGCGCAACTGCACCCGCTCAAAAGTGGTAAAGCGCGCCGCACAGCCCGGACAAAACCGACGGCGACGAATGGCCGAGCGATCTTCTGTGGGTCGGCTATCTTTGACTTGCGTATCTTCATTTCCGCAAAATGGGCAGCGCATCATGTCTCCCTTGTCGCAAATCCCGGATCAATAGCGTAAAGGCCGGGCCGAAATCAAAAAGCGTGGATCAAAACCCGGAATAGATGGGGAATTTTTTACACAAGGCTTTCACCCGGCCTCGCACATCCGCTTCGATGGCTCCATTATCCGCACCATTCCGGGCCAGACCTTCAAGAATTTCCGTGATCCAATCGCCCACAAGCTGGAATTCGGATATCCCGAAGCCCCGCGTGGTACAGGCCGGTGTGCCAAGGCGGATGCCGGATGTGATAAATGGTTTTTGCGGATCGAAGGGAACGCCGTTTTTATTGCAGGTAATGCCCGAGCGTTCCAATGCTTCATCGGCTGCCTTGCCGGTAATGCCCTTGGGCCGCAGGTCCACCAGAACCAGATGCGTATCGGTTCCTCCCGACACCAGATCAAAGCCTTTTTCCCGCAAACGCTCACCCAAGGCCTGGGCGTTTTCCACCACCGATGCCGCATATGCCTTGAAACCGGGGCGCAAGGCCTCACCAAAGGCCACCGCTTTTGCCGCAATCACATGCATCAAGGGGCCGCCCTGAAGGCCGGGAAACACCGCCGAATTGATCTTTTTCCCCAGATCTTCATCATTGGACAAAATCATCCGCCACGGGGGCCGCGCAGGGTTTTATGGGTGGTGGTGGTCACCACATGGGCATGGGGCAAGGGGCTTGGATGCACACCGCCCGCAACCAATCCGGCAAAATGCGCCATATCCACGAACAGATAGGCGTCTACAGAATCGGCAATCTCGCGGAAGCGGGCAAAATCAATATGGCGCGAATAGGCCGACCCACCGGCGATAATCATACGCGGCTTATGCTGACGCGCCAAAGACTGCACTTCATCATAATCGATCAAGCCATCTTCACGGCGCACACCATATTGCACCGCATTGAACCATTTCCCCGAAAGCGCAGGCTTTGCCCCGTGGGTCAAATGGCCACCCGCATCCAAAGACATGCCCAAAATGGTATCGCCCGGCTGCAAAAGCGCCAGCATCACCGCCCCATTGGCTTGGGCACCGGAATGGGGCTGGACATTCACAAAGGCGCAGTTGAACAGCTTTTTGGCCCGGTCAATGGCCAGCTTTTCCGCAACATCCACATGCTCGCAGCCCTGATAATAGCGGCGGCCGGGATAGCCTTCGGCATATTTATTGGTCAGCACCGAACCTTGCGCTTCCAAAACTGCACGGCTGACAATGTTTTCCGAGGCAATCAGCTCGATCTGCGACTGCTGACGGCCAAGTTCATTCTTGATTGCGGCGGCAAGATCAGGATCGGACTGGGCCAAAGACGCATCGAAAAATCCATCCATATCGGATCGGGAAACACTCTTCAGGGTGGTAGACATAAAGCCTTTTCCTTTTTTCGCTGTCGATCAGCACGATGTCTCTTGTGGAACGCTACCAAGTTTATCAACCGGCGCTGATGGCGTCCCCCTTCAAACGGCGTGTCGAGAAACGCATCCAGAATTGTGGTGGCCATCGCCTCTCCGATCAAACGACCGCCCAAGGCCAATACATTGGCATCATTATGCTGACGCGCCAATTGCGCCGATAGCGGCTCGCTACATAAAGCGCATCGCACAGACGGATGACGGTTGGCGGCAATGGAAATACCAATCCCCGAGCCGCACACAACCAGCCCGAAAGGAGCGCGTCCTTCCGCAATGGCCTTGGCCAAAGCATGCCCATAATCGGGATAATCCACCGACTCCCCATTGTGGGTCCCCAGATCCACCACCGTCCAACCGCGCGTTTCCAGATGGGCGATCAACTGTGTTTTCAAAGCCAATCCCGCATGGTCTGCGGCGACGACAATGCTGTGTTCAGCCATAGCGACACTTTCCCGATCAACAAGAAGAATCAGATATGCGTATTATCGCATACGCCTTGCTGCGGTCATACCACAAGCTTTTCAATCCCGCCAAGCAACCACTGGCATATCAAACCCGCCATGATGAAACATTTCTTAAATGGCTCCTTCCAAGAATACAAAGTACATCTTTCAAGAAAATGTCGTGTAAAGACGCGCGTGAAAGATAGTTAATACAAATTAACAATACAAAATATTACAAAATCTAATACTTCTTGAACGAATTTTTCTATATTGTATGAAGTGACCCATACTTTGCAGTTTCAGGATGACGCGAGATGATTGATAGCAATGAGAAAAATCAACTAGACTCAGAAAATCTGAACCGGGTTACCGATATTGTAACCGCTTATATCAGCAACAATCCGGTACCGCCTTCGCAAATACCGGAGATCATCGCGTCCGTTCATCGCAGCCTTCATACGCTTGCCCATGATACAGCAGCCCCCCAGGCAGAGCCGCAAAAGCCTGCTGTTGCTACCAAGAAATCCATTACCGACGATTTCATCATTTGCCTGGAAGATGGCAAGAAGCTGAAAATGCTGAAGCGCTATTTGCGGTCCAAATATAATATGACCCCGGATGAATATCGGGCGAAATGGGATCTGCCTGCCGATTATCCAATGGTCGCCCCCAGCTATGCCAAGCGGCGGTCGGAATTTGCCAAACAGATCGGCCTTGGCAGAAGCGGGCGCGGTGGCCGTAAAAAGCGCTGATCCGCTCCGGCCATTTCCTCTCTGTTTTTCATCTGATTGTCCCTATCCGCTTTTCGTGACCACGTGAACGCGCTGTCACAAATCCTTGCAAGCGTGCGCGAAGGATTGACCTTGCGCCGCACCTGTTTATGGTCCGCCCAATCGATGCTGCTAATGAGAAAGGGTGTGCCGTGGACTTTCATCTAACCGAAGAACAATCGCTGATCCGCGACATGGCCCGCCAGTTCGCCCAAGAACGGTTGCTGCCCTTTGCCGCCCTTTGGGATGAAGAAAAAACCTTCCCCGTCGACGCCATGCGCGCCGCAGCGGACTTGGGCTTTGCGGCTATTTATGTCAGTGAAGATCATGGCGGGGTTGGCCTGAGCCGGGTGGAATCGGCGTTGATCATGGAACAGCTTGCCTATGGCTGTCCCTCCACCGCTGCTTATATTTCCATCCACAATATGGCCAATTGGATGATTGCCCAATTCGGCAATGATGAACAACGGGCGCGCTGGGTGGGCGATCTCTCCAGCATGAAGCGCTTTGCCAGCTATTGCCTTACCGAACCGTCTGCCGGGTCTGATGCTGCCTCTTTGCGAACCCGTGCCGTGCGCGATGGGGATCATTATGTGCTCAATGGTGCCAAAGCGTTCATTTCCGGAGCGGGCGATATGGGGGCCGATATTTATGTGTGCATGGTGCGCACCGGCGGCGAAGGCCCCAAGGGCATTTCCTGCATTGTCGTGGAAAAAGGCACCGAAGGCCTGAGTTTCGGCGCACAGGAACGAAAGCTGGGCTGGCATTCACAGCCTACAGCATCGGTCAATTTCGATGCGTGCCGTGTGCCGGTGGCCAATCTGATTGGCGCGGAAGGCGATGGCTTTAAAATCGCCATGCAAGGGCTGGATGGGGGCCGCCTGAATATCGGTGCCTGTTCCCTTGGCGGAGCGCAATTCGCACTGGATACAGCCATTGATTATGTGAAGGAACGCCAGCAATTTGGCCGCCCCATCGCCGATTTTCAGGCCACCCAATTCAAGATCGCCGATATGGCGACGGAATTGGAAGCGGCCCGCCTGTTGCTTTATGCAGCCGCGCAAAAAGTGTCGGAAAAAGCGCCGGACGGCACCCAATATGCCGCCATGGCCAAGCGCTTTGCCACCGATACCGGTTTCGATGTGGCCAACCGCGCCCTGCAACTTCATGGCGGTTACGGCTATTTGATGGATTATCCCATTGAACGGGTGCTGCGGGATCTTCGCGTCCATCAGATTCTGGAAGGCACCAACGAGATCATGCGGGTGATTGCCGCCAGACGATTGCTTGGGTGAGGCGGCTGCTTGGGTGAGGCGGCTACTTGGGCGAAATAAAAAACAGGGGCAGATCCATCACTGCCCCTCATCTTGATGCCTCTTCGGGGTACGAAACTTATCAATCCTTTCAAAAATGCACCAGAACAAAGCCTGAGCCTCAACAGGTCTTGCCCCGCCGTTTTTGGTGATTATGCTGATCGCCAGAACAGAAACCGCACCGCCAATCATAGATAAGGGCCAGACCGTGTCAGACTTTACCGATGTACTTTTCTCCCAGCGCGGCAAAATCGGATTCATCTTGCTCAACCGCCCCCGCGCCTTGAATGCTCTCACCAGGGAGATGTGTGTGGCGGTAAAAAACCAGCTCGATCTTTGGGCTGAAGATCCCGGTATTGATGCGGTGATCATCGAAGGCGAAGGCGAAAAAGCCTTTTGCGCGGGTGGCGATGTGGTGAAGGTGGCCCAATCGGCAAAAGAAGGCAGCGATGATTGCTGGCAATTTTTCCGTGACGAATATCGCATGAACAGCACCATCGGCCATTTCCCCAAGCCCTATATTGCCTTGCTGGATGGGGTAACCATGGGCGGCGGCGTTGGCATTTCTGCCCATGGCCCGTATCGGGTGGCCACCGAACAAACCCTGTTTGCCATGCCGGAAACCGCCCTAGGGCTGATCCCGGATGTGGGCGGTTCGCATATCCTGCCGCGTCTGCCCAATCATATGGGCATGTATCTGGCACTTACAGGGGCGCGCCTCAAAGCGGCGGATATGCTGCATCTTGGCCTTGCCACCCATTATATCCCGCGCGGTTCTCTTATCGACTTGAAGGCGAAATTTGCCGAATCCCAAGGGCCGCTTGGTTTGGCCGAAGTGGGTGTGATTCTGGACGATGCGGCACAAGACCCCGGCACGCCCACCCTTGCAGGCCGCACACAGCAAATCAGCCAGCATTTCTCAAAAGACAGCGTGGGGGCAATCATCGACTCTCTGGCAAAGGACACCTCCCAATGGGCGCAGAATAGCTATAAAGATTTGCTCGCCAAATCGCCCATATCACTTGAACTGAGCTTTGCTGCAGGCCGCAAGGGCGCGTCTCTTGATCTGGACGGCTGCCTGCAGATGGAATATCGCGTTGTGAACCGCATTCTGGAACTGGATACCGACTTTTTTGAAGGGGTGCGGGCCATTTTGATCGATAAAGACCGCAATCCCACATGGTCACCGGCGCGTCTGGCCGATCTGGACAAAACAGCCATTGCCGCGCATTTCGCTGATCTGGGGGATCGTGAACTGGATCTGGGCTGAAAATTGCTTTTAAGCCGCAAAGCATCATAACCAAAAAAGGACCACATCATGGCGACTATCGGATTTGTCGGACTTGGAAATATGGGGCTGCCCATGGCCCTCAATCTTGTAAAAGCGGGCCATGATGTGGTGGGCCATGATCTAAGCGACAAGCAATTGGCCACACTTTCCAAAGCCGGAGGACGCCGGGCAAACGGGCTTGACGATATCGCCACATGCGAGGTGATCGTTTCCATGCTTCCCGCTGGCAAACATGTGGCCCAAATCTATGGTGGCGAGGAAGGCCTGATCAAAAAGGTCAAGGCCGGCACGCTTTTGATCGACAGCTCTACCATTGATGTGGCAACCGCACGGACTATAGCCGGCGAGGCGGCCGGTGCCGGCCTTGATATGGTGGATGCGCCGGTATCGGGCGGCGTTGGCGGGGCACAAGCGGGTACGCTGACCTTCATGGTCGGCGGCCCTGAAGCCGCTTTTGAAAAAGCAAAACCCTTTCTGGAAGTGATGGGCGCAAAAATCGTTCATGCGGGCGACGCGGGCACCGGGCAAGCAGCCAAAATCTGCAACAACATGCTGCTGGCCATCTCCATGATCGGTGTTTCGGAAGCCTTTAGTCTGGCGCGCAAATTGGGGCTTTCCGATCAAAAGTTTTTTGATATTGCCTCCACATCCTCGGGCCAGTGCTGGTCGATGACAAGCTATTGTCCGGTGCCGGGGCCGGTGCCCGCCTCCCCCGCCAATCGTGATTATGCGCCGGGTTTTGCCACCGATATGATGCTCAAGGATTTGCGGCTGGCGAAAGATGCCGCGCAATCGGTCAAGGCAAAAACCGATCTGGGAGACCAGTCTTTGGCGCTTTATGCAGCCCTGTCCGAAGATGGCTATGGCGGGCTGGATTTCTCGGGCGTGTTCAAGCGCATCAACGGAGACATCTAGCTCAGGACTCAGTGATTGCGCCAGAAAATGATGGTTGCGGCGATACAGATGGCGGGCATGAAGATGCAGGCGCATCGGTCATAGCGCCTGTGGATGCGCCGCAACCGTTTAGTGATATTGAATCTAATCTGGAAGACCGTCAATTTTCGGGAGATTTTCCAAACCGGTGCACCATGCCGCTCTGTTTGCAAAGCAGATATGTGCACTTGGCGAGATGTCGATCACGCTATCAATACTCCCGGCAGGGACAACCACCAAAGCCCCCTCTAATTGAATATTCGGAAGAGCGGACCCGCATTTAATGCAAAAGCTTTTTTCATGCCGGGTCTTTGGAACCCGGTAAGTCTGGATGCTATCAACACCAGAAACCCAATTTACCGTTGCTTTCGATGAAAACAAATTGGCCGCATGTGCAGACCCCGTGTCCTTTCGACAGCGCGTGCAATGGCAAAGAAAGAAGCTCTCGACCTCACCTGATATCTGAAATTTAACGGTACCGCACAAACAGGAACCGGCGATGGTTGGGGGCATAATGATATACTCGTATTCGTTCGACGTGGAATCGCAATGGCGGTTGCAGCCTGCCAGATTAATGGATCTTGAGCCTAAAAATAATCCTTAAACTTATGAACAGGGTTAAGGCTTTCTTTCGATTTTGACGTTTATCCTATGTCCACGAGATAGGATATCCAGGAGAATTGCGGGATGACGTTGCACCCGGCGAAATCCGGTCTGATGGGAGATGAAACCCCACAGGCCCAGACAAAAGCCTTGTTTCTTGATTGCCTTGCACTGGTAGAGCGCTTGCACAGGCGCTTGCTGGATGTATTGAAAGACCATCTGGACCGGGAAGGAAATTCCGATATCAACCCGGTTCAGGCCCTGCTGGTCTACAATATCGGCGAGCATGAAATGACCGCGGGCGAATTAAAAAGCCGCGGATATTATCAAGGCTCGAATGTGTCTTATAATCTCAAAAAACTGGTTGAAATGGGATATATCGACCATCAGCGGGCCGAACATGATCGCCGCGCCGTGCGTATTTCCCTTACCGACAAAGGCTATAAGATCCGCGACCTGATCGACAGCATGTATCTGGAACAACTGGATGAGCTATTGGCCGATGGTCTGATCAATTCCGATGAAATGACCGCTCTGCGCCGCAATCTGCGTAATCTGGAACGTTTCTGGAGTGACCGTTTACGCTTTGCGGTATAATGCCCGAAATGCTTTTCAGCCTGTGTTTTCATGACCAACGCACATCCTGTTCATGTGCGACATATGATCCGAGGCAATGCTTCATATCTTGCCTCGGGCTTTAAAGCTGCTATTGAAAGGCTATGGCCGTGCTCTACTGGCCTCGCCGTTTCTTTGTCTGTATAAAGAATACAAACAAAGTTCCGACGTCCTTTGCGACATAAAGCGAGCAGCAAACGAGACGACAAAATGGATTATCAACGCATTTTCTCGGACGCAATTTCAGCGGTAAAGGCGGAAGGTCGATATCGCGTCTTCGCAAATCTGGCACGCCGCAAAGGGGAATTCCCCCGCGCCGACCGCTTTGGTGTCAGCGATAATACGCGCCCTGTCACGGTTTGGTGCTCCAATGATTATCTGGGCATGGGCCAGCATGAGGTTGTGATTTCCGCCATGCATGAAGCCCTTGATCATTCCGGTGCAGGCGCGGGCGGCACCCGCAATATCGCCGGAACCAATCATTATCATGTCCTTCTGGAACAGGAACTGGCGGATCTACACCACAAAGAAGCCGCGCTTTTGTTCACCTCCGGCTATATTTCCAATGAAGCGACTCTGTCCACATTGGCAAGGCTGCTGCCCGGCTGCATCGTTTTTTCCGATCAGTTGAACCATGCCTCCATGATCCATGGCGTGCGCAATTCCGGCGCGGAAAAACATATTTTCCGCCATAATGACGTGGCCCATCTGGAAGATCTTTTGGCCGCTGCCGATCCGGCACGCCCCAAGCTGATCGCCTTTGAATCTGTGTATTCGATGGATGGCGACATTGCCCCCATCGCTGAAATTTGCGATCTGGCCGATAAATACGGGGCCATGACCTATCTGGATGAAGTGCATGCGGTAGGACTATATGGCCCCCGTGGTGGCGGCATTGCCGACCGCGAAGGCTTGATGGAACGGCTGGATGTGATCGAAGGCACATTGGGCAAGGCCTTTGGCGTGATGGGTGGCTATATCGCCGCCTCGCAAGCCTTGGTGGATGTGGTCCGTTCTTATGCGGCGGGCTTTATTTTCACCACAGCTCTTGCGCCGGTTCTGGCCGCAGGTGCCTTGGCCAGCGTGCGTCATTTGAAATCCAGTCAGGATGAACGAAACCTGCATCAGGAACGGGCCGCCACCTTGAAGCAGCGCCTTCTGGATGCGAATTTGCCGGTGATGATGTCGCAAAGCCATATCGTGCCCGTGATGGTGGGCGACCCGGTGATGACCAAACAGGTCACCGATACCTTGCTGGATGAATTTTCCATCTATGTCCAGCCCATCAATTATCCCACTGTGCCACGCGGTACCGAGCGCTTGCGCCTTACCCCCGGCCCCACACACACGGATGCCATGATGGATGATCTGGTGAAGGCCTTGAGCCAGATCTGGGCCCGTCTTGATCTAAAACGCGCGGCCTGAAACCCGCGCATGGCGGGGAAACCCGCCCTTGATGGACCAAACAGCCTATGACGAAAAATCAGGGTTATATTGTTGAATTCATCCAGACAGGCGGGCATTTGAAAGTGACCGCCGTTGATCCGGAAACCGGAACTGAAGCCACCATCATTGGCGATCCCAATGCCTCGCGTCAGGAACTGACGGACCTGGCAGCCCGCAAGCTGGTCTATATTCTGAACAAGTCCGAAGCGGCTGATCAGGATAACCGCCCCGGCATCATCGTTTGATCTTATGCCACCTGCTGCGCGACGGCTTTCGCCTTCTCGATCGCCTGCCACACGGCATAAGGGGTTGCAGGCATATCCAATTGCGTCACCCCCAAGGGCTGTAAAGCATCCATGATGGCAATCATGGTGGACGGGCAAGCGCCAATGGTTCCCGCTTCGCCGCAGCCCTTCAACCCCAACGGATTGGTTTTGCACGGGATTTCATTATAGGAAAAATCGATATTGGGCATATCGCCCGCCTTTGGCATGGCATAATCCATGAAACTGCCGCTTAAAAGCTGCGCCGTTTCATCATAGACCACATCTTCACCCAAAGCCTGGCCAATGCCCTGCACCACGCCGCCCTGCACCTGGCCCTCCACCAGCATGGGATTGATCACCACACCGAAATCATCCACCACGCTATAGCGATCCACCCGCACCACGCCGGTTTGCGGGTCCAGTTCCACCTCGCATATATGGCAGCCATTGGGGAATGTCGATGCAGGCTTGGTATAGCTGGCAGACAAATCAAGGCCGCGTTGCAGGGTCTGGGGCCAATTTTCCTTATCGGCCTTTGCCACATCTGCCGCCAGATCCAGCACCGACAAGCGCCTGTTGGTGCCGCTTAGCTCAAAAAACCCTGCATCAAAGCGAATATCGTCAAGTGCGGCATCGAACATATGTGCCATCAGTTCCCGTCCGCGTTCGATCACCGCGTCCGATGCGGCAACGCAAGCATTGCCGATCATCTGCAAGGACCGTGAACCGCCGGTGCCGCCTCCCGTATTCTTATCCGCCGTATCGCCTTGTTTGATGTCGATCAGATGAGGATCAATGCCCAGCTTATCGCCAAAGACCTGCGCATAAGCCGTTTCATGCCCCTGCCCGTTGGATTGCGTGCCAACGCTGATGGTCACACGGCCCGTATCCGTAAACCGCACATCGATTTCTTCCTTCGGGTCGCCCAATGTACATTCCACATAATATGCCATGCCAATGCCGCGCAGAAGCCCGCGCTCTTGGGAAGCCTTGCGCCTTTTTGGAAAATCGTCCCATTCGGCCCGCGCCATGCATCCGCCATATTCCGTGCGAAATCCCCACTGTCATAAACAGCCCCGGTGGCGTTTTTATAGGGCATTTCCTTGCTGCTGATAAAATTGCGCCGGCGGATCTCGTCTTGGGTCAGCCCCAAATCCTGCGCCCCTTGATGGATCAACCGTTCCAGCAAATAGGCCGCTTCAGGCCGCCCGGCCCCGCGATAGGCATCGATGGGCGCGGTATTGGTATAAACGCCGGTAACCTTTTGATGAAGAACCGGAATACGATACGGCCCCGGCACCACTTGCATGGGTGCCATGGTGGCAATGGCCGGCGCGAAATTAGACAGATAAGCGCCCATATTGGCCAGTGTCTCGATACGGTAACCAAGGATATGGCCGTGCGCATCAAACGCCATATGAGCGGTGGACAAAAGATCCCGACCATGGGTATCGGACAAGAACGCTTCCGAGCGATCGCATGTCCATTTCACCGGCTGTGACAATGTCCGTGCCGCCAGCAAAACAGCCACATATTCTGAAAACATAAAGCTTTCATGCCAAATCCGCCACCCACATCGGGGGTAAGCACACGGATTTTTTGCGCATCCATGCCCAGCAATTTGGAAAAGCCATCCAACAGACCGGCCACGCCTTGTGTTCCCAAATGCACTTCAAGGCCGGTATCGGCATCATAGCGTGCATTGATGGCGCGTGGTTCCATGGATGTGGGGGCCACCCGGTTGTTTCGTATCGTGATGCACGAAATATGGGCCGCCGTTTTGAAGGCGGCATCAACCGCAGCTTCATCGCCGGTTTGCCATTCAAAGCTACGATTTTCCGGCACTTCCTCGAACAGTTGCGGCGCATCAGCTTCAATGGCTTTTGCACAATCAGCCACAGCATCCAGCGGATCATAATCCACCTCGATCAAATCGACCGCTTCCCGCGCAACGGCAAAGCTGTCGGCCACCACCATGGCCACCGGCTCCCCCACATAGCGCACAAAATCCTCCGCAAGGATGGGACGGTCTTTTTGTTTGATGCCGGGCAAAGGCGCAAGGCACGGCACCTTCGGGATATTGGCCGCCGTGATGTCTTTATGCGTAAGAACCAGTCGCACGCCATCAAGAGCGCTGGCCTCGTCCGTGTTGATGGAAAGGATTTTCCCATGAGCCAAAGGCGCACGTAAAAACGCCGCATGAAGCTGGCCTTCAAAGCGCAGATCATCCGTATAACAGCCCTTTCCGGTCAGAAAACGTTGGTCTTCCACCCGGCGCATAGACTGCCCGATTCCGAATTTCCGCATAAATCCTCCAAACACATATCAAAACAGCAAAAGCAGTACGCTCAAGATTTATAGGTAGGGTCCAGCCGATCCGCTTTCCTGAGCAGGGCCGCCCAGTTGAGCGCTGCGGGCTTTTCAAAGCCTGAATTCGCCTGTGCGAATACCCGCTGACCCATCGCATCATCAAGCATGATCAAGGGCGCCCCACCGGATTGCGCTGCAATCTGCATTTCACAAGCCCGCTGTAAAAAGAACAGCCGCAAAAAGGCCTCGCCAATCGTTTCGCCGATGGTCAAAAGCCCATGATTACGCAAGATCATCGAATGGGCCATTCCCATATCCGCCACCAGCCGCGCTTTTTCGCCCTCTTCCAGCGCCAGCCCTTCATAATCATGATAGGCAATATCGCCCCATTGGGTCAGCGCATCTTGCGTTAGTGGCAAAAGCCCGTCGCGCTGGCTGGCCACAGCCGTTCCAGCCACCGTATGCACATGCAACACGGCCTTGGCATCCTCACACCCCTGATGGATGGCGGAATGGATGGTGAATCCTGCAGGATTTACTGCATAAGGGCTTTCGATCACCTTCTGGCCATCCAGACCCACCTTCACCAAAGAAGAAGCGGTGATTTCTTCAAAAAACAGCCCCAAAGGATTGATCAGAAAATGATGTTCCGGCCCCGGAATGCGTAAGGTCAGATGCGTGAAGATCAATTCATCCCAACCAAAATGCGCCACAAGACGATAAGCGGCGGCCAAATCCACACGGGCCTGCCATTCCACCTCGCCCACTTTTTCACGCAGCGTTGTGCCTTGGTCATTTGCCGGATGTGATTGAACAGTCATGGCCCTACCTTTGACAGCTTGAAATCCTGTGCCCAGCATCGCGCTCTTTGGTCGGAAAATAAACCCCCCGCTTAAGGCCCGAACAGAAAAACAGGACTTGAAACCCACGCCACGGAAGGCGACCTTAAGGGCGGGCGAACAACGCGCCCGCAATCGAGGATCCATATGCCAGACGATTTCGCACAGACCATCATGGAAAAGACCCCACTGGTCGATCCATTCGGTCGACATATCAGCTATTTGCGGGTTTCGGTCACCGACCGGTGCGATTTCCGCTGTGTCTATTGCATGGCGGAACAGATGCAATTTCTGCCGAAATCCGAGGTCCTCAGCCTTGAAGAGCTGGATCGTGTATGCTCGGCCTTCATTGAGCGCGGCGTGCGGAAGCTCCGTATCACCGGCGGCGAACCTCTGGTGCGCAAAGACATTCTGCATCTGTTCCAAAGGCTGGGCCGCCATCTGGCCTCTGGGGCGTTGGATGAATTGACACTCACCACCAATGGCAGCCAGCTAAAAACCTATGCCGTCGGGCTTTATGAGGCGGGTGTGCGGCGGATCAATGTGTCTTTGGACACCCTTGATGATGCCATGTTCGCGAAAATCACCCGACGCGGACGGCTGGCGCAAGTTCTGGAAGGCTTGAAAGCAGCCCATGAGGCGGGCCTTTCCGTTAAAATCAATGCGGTGGCCCTGCGCGGGATCAACGATCAGGCCTTTGACGAGATGATCCGGTTTTGCGGAGAACGCGGTTTTGATCTCACCTTGATCGAAACCATGCCGCTAGGCGAGATCGACGAGAACCGCACCGACCGCTTTTTGCCTTTGAGCCTTGTGAAGGCCGATCTTGAAACCCGTTGGACATTGGAAGACATTCCCCACCGCACCGGTGGTCCGGCGCGCTATGTGCGTGTCCGCGAAACCGGTGGCCGGTTGGGATTCATCACGCCTCTTACCCAGAATTTCTGTGAAGGCTGCAACCGCGTACGCCTGACATGCACCGGCACCTTGTTTATGTGTCTGGGGCAGGAAGATAAGGCGGATCTGCGCACAGTGCTGCGGCAAAGCAGCAACAATGCCGATCTGCACGCCGCCATAGACCAAGCCATCAAACGCAAGCCTAAGCGCCATGATTTCATCATCGACGGGGCCACACGCGCCCCCGCTGTCGCCCGCCATATGAGCGTAACCGGTGGATAATTCCCCATATCTAGCGACAATGCTTGCACTTGCCTTGGGCGCTCTGGTTAAGATGTGGGCCACTTTAATGATCGAACAGAGCTTATGAGCACCTCAGCACGCATTGCCTTCATTGCCAGCGACAGCCCCGAAGCTCAAGCCTCGTCGGATGAACTGAAGGCACTCTATGGCAATATTGCGCCCGATGATGCCGATGTGATCGTGGCTTTGGGCGGCGATGGATTCATGCAACAAACCCTGCACAAATCCATCCATCGCCCACTTCCGATTTTCGGCATGAACCGGGGCACGGTGGGGTTCTTGATGAACCAGTTTTCCACCGCCAATCTGCCGGACCGGCTGGCACAGGCTGATAGCTTTACCCTGCATCCCCTGCGTATGCGCGCCTTTGGGCCAGAAGGGGATGTGAAGGAATATCTGGCTTTCAATGAAGTGGCCTTGCTCCGCGAAACACGGCAAGCCGCCAAATTACGCATCACCATCGACGGGAAAATGCGGATGGATGAACTGGTCTGCGATGGCATTTTAGTGGCCACAGCGGCAGGCAGCACCGCCTATAATCTTTCGGCCCACGGCCCCATTTTGCCTATTGGCAGCGATTTATTGGCGCTCACCCCCATCAGCGCCTTTCGTCCGCGCCGCTGGAGGGGGGCTCTGTTACCCAGCGATTCCCGGATCATGTTCACGATTCTGGAAAACCGCAAACGGCCCGTATCCGCAACGGCGGATTTTCATGAAGTGCGCGATATTCGCGCGGTGGAAATAGAAGAAGATCGCTCTATCAGCATGACATTATTGTTCGACCAAGAGCATAATCTGGCCGAGCGTATCTTGCTGGAACAATTCGTTCATTAAGGAAGCCGTCACCGTAAAGCACGCGCCATCCACTTGGCGCTTGATGCTTGACGCTTATCCGCGCTCGTTCTCTTCGTCCTTGGCCAAGGGCAGCATCACGGTGAATTTTGACCCCTTGCCATCTGCGGACACCAAAGACAGGTCGCCACCCATCAAACGGGCCAATTCCTGGCTGATATGCAGGCCAAGCCCTGCCCCCTCGCTTTTGCGGCTATAAATAGTGTCGGTCACCTGTTGGAATTTTTCGAACACCTTTTTCTGCATATGTGCAGGAATACCAATCCCGGTATCCCAAATGGTCAATGCGGCCATATCCTCCACGATTCCGAGTTCGGCCCCGACCTTGCCGCCTTCGGGAGTGAATTTGATGGCATTGGTCATCAAGTTCAGCAAAATCTGCGTTGTGCGACGGTCATCGGCCATGACCACCACATCCTCCGTCAATCGCAAGCCGGAAATGTCCACATTGCGATCTTTGGCCCGCATTTCCACAAGGCTGACCGCTTGATCAAGCTGGTCCTTCAAGGACAGGCGTTCCGGATGAATGGTTACCCCATCGCTTTCCAAAACAGCCACATCCAGAACATCGTTGATCAAACTCAGCAAATGCCGACCGGCCCCGCTGATATCACGGCTATAGCTGCGATAATGATCGTTAATTTCGCCAAACATGGCCATATCCATGCTTTCCGCAAAACCGATGATCGCATTCAAGGGCGTCCGCAATTCATGGCTCATGGCCGCAAGAAATTCATTCTTGGCGCGCAAAGCACTTTCCGCCTGCACCGATGCAATATCCAGTTCAAGATTTTTGCGGATCAATTCTTCCAGAGTTTCCTCCAGATTGCGCTGCATCAAGCTGGCGCGCATGGTTTCTGCATGGGCTTCGGTAACGTCCATCCCGGCGCCGCGGAATCCCATAAAGGCACCGCTTTCCGGCTCAAAAATCGGCACACCGGACAAGCTGCACCGGCGAATGGTCCCGTCCGCCGCCTCGATTTCAATATCCACTCCGCGAAAGGCTTTCCGCGATGCCATGGCATCGCAAAGCCGCTTCGTCAGTTCAGGATCGCATTCCGCATGGCCAAGTTCGATAAGAGGACGGTCATAAAACAGCGCAGCCGGAAAACCGGCACTGGCGGCAAATCGTTCTGACAAGAGGGTCAAGCGCCCCTCTCGGTCGGTTTCCCAAAACCAATCCGATGTGGCCCGGGCAAAATCGTTAAACCGCCGCCGCGCCAAAACAGCATCCCGGCGCACACTGATTTCTGCGGTAACATCGGTATAGCTGCCCGCAACGGCAATGCTATTTCCATCCTCATCCCGCACGGGGAAATGCCGCCCACGCCAGCAACATGGCCGACCATCAAAAGACAGCCATTCCTCCGTAAGAACAGGATAGCCCGTCTGGATCACCTGTTCGACCACGGCTTGATGCGCCGCCGGAACAAATCCGCCCGTTTGCGCCTTCCCCGGACCGGGCAACCGATCATCGCAACGAGAAACCAGATCGACATAAGCCGCATTGCTATCGCTGAACACCCCCTCAATGCTCACCAGATAAAAAGGCATGGTTTCATCAACGATCACACGCCCTTGTAAGGCTTTCAAACTGTCATTGGCGGCAACAAAAGGGGTGTCGGGACGGGGCTGTGTGCGCGCGCTGCGATCTTCATCTCTGGGTGCTGGCACAGCCACGGCGATTTGAGCCGGAGCCATTTGTTGAACCTGTGCATGCGCTTGGGCCTGTCCGTTATTGCCGCGCATATGACGTGCCCATGCGGATAGATCCGCCCGCCCGAAAGCGTGCCCCGAAGACTGGACTGATTGCTTTTCATCCGACATGACGCAATTCCTCCAACGCCATCTGATAGGCGTTGTCCCTTTGCCAATATTGCAGCGCCCCACGCGCATTCACGCTCGACACCCGATCGAATAGATCGAGAATACCCTTCAAAGCCCCGGGGCCGCGCGCCTTCGCCCCTTCCCGTGCCTGACTGATCAGCAAATATACCGAGGTAAACTGGGCGCGTTCCATGCCAATGGCCTTGGCCAGAATGGCAAGGCTTTCACCGCCCGTATCATTGAAAATACGCCATGCGGTCCGGAAATCCACACAGCCCAATTCCGCAAGGCCCGCCACAAAAACCGCAATCCGCTTCTGGCGCAGGCAGCCCAAAAGAAATTCTACCGTCAGATCGCCGGTTTCAGACAGGCGGTGCACCAGCCTTTGCGCCTTGAGATACGCGCCTTCCGATGTTTTTTGCTGGGCGATCAAGCCGCGTGATGCTTGCCGCATGGCATTATCGACCACCAATGGGTCCACATCGAAATCGCTGACAATTTTCTTGCGCAGCGCCGCTGCCACCCACCAATACATGCGGTAAGCCAGTTCCGAAGGCAAATCTTCCCGATTGAGCAATGGCTCTTGAAAGCGATCCACCCGGCGGGATTCCGCCACCAGATATTCCATGGCACGCTGCGACAGGCTGGCATCCGCATTGCGCAACAAAGCCTCGATCACATCCCCATTGCCATATTCCACCAAGGCATTGGCCACGTCTTCGCTCACCTCATCACGCAAGGCGATCACCAATCGATGCTCATCGGTACGCATCCGAACGACCTCGATCAGATCGGCATCATGCAACAGCTTGCTTTTTTCCAATAAAGGCCGGGCGACTTCGATTTCATCATTGGCAAGAAGGCGCACCACATCGGGCAGATCCACATCGGTTTTGGCAAAAAAGTCTGCCAATTCCTGACGCAGGCTCTTTTCTACGGTCCGCACCAGTTTGACCATGATGTCCGACATCAAAGCGCGCTCGTGCTCGCTCAGCCTGCCTTCCTCGGAGAGGAACAGGTCGGTCATATTTTCAAATAACTGGCGACGGGCCTGCGCCGTCTTTTCGCGGGCAAGCAAAACCAGTTCGTGAATACGGTCACCCATCTGCAGCTTGTTTATAACACCCACCTAAAGCCATTATGCCCCCGCTGGATGCCCCCCAGATTATTATTTATCCAGACTTAGCAAGATTAGCCTGCGCTTGGGGAATTAATAAAGGTTTAATTATCAAAGAGATTGCAGATGCTTATCACAAGAAGTTCAACAAACTTAGCCGCGATAAAGTACCGATGGCCTGAAAAGACGCTTCCAGCGCCACCTGATCTTGATTCAAGCGCGTGATGGCTTCGGCCAGGTTCACATCTTCCACATCCGAAACAAATTGCTCGAAGAACACTTCGGCATCGGCATGTTGTTCATCCACCGTTGCCAACCGTCCTGCCACAAGGCCATTGCGTGTTTGCGCCGATTGCGCTTGATCCACGGCCTGATCGATTTGCGCCATTTCCCGAATCAGGAAATCCTCCTGCGCCGCTGTCAGTTGCCCATCAAGCGGCCCGTCCGGACCGGCATTGAATTCGGCAATCCGTTTGAAGCTGGCCATCAATTCCAGTGCCACATCATCCGCCACCTGGCCAAATTCCAGTGTCACACCTTCTGCAACCAGAGCCTGTTTCTTTGCGCCATCATTGGCAAAGGCATCTTGCGGACTGACTAGGGGAACAAGATCCGAGAGATTGGTTACGGTCAATGGCGATTGATCCGTTTTTGCGCCGCCAAAGATATAGGAGCCGTTCAATTTGGTATTCAAAGCCGAGCTGACCAAACCGAATGTCTGCTCGATAAACGGGGTAAACCCTTGGGCATCCCCTTGGCCCACCGTAGAAACCAGCGTGCTTTGCAGCTCCCGTGCGGCATCCACAATAGAGGTAAGCTGCGCATCATAAACATCCACACTGCGCTGGACATTTTGCACCGTGCTGCGAAAGGATTCCACACTCGAACGCGCCTGTCTGGCGCTCAATGCCTGCTGGATATCCGGGCCAAGACTTTGAAAATCATTGGCCTTCTTGCCCGTAGAAATCTGTTGCTGGACCGTAAACAGGCGCTCTTGATTGCGCATGGTATTTTGCAACAACAAGGAAGATTGGCCAAAACTTGAAATGCGCGTCATGATGTTTCGTCCTAAACCGCGTTGAGAAGCGTGTCGTATAACTCTTGTACCGACGACAAAATCCGCGCCGCCGCATTATAGGAATTCTGGTAAATCACCAGATTTGCCAGTTCCTCATCAATATTGACGCCGGACACGCCCTGTTTGCGTTGGTCCAGCTCCACTTCCAAAGAGCGCGTATCATCGGCAGCGGCGCTGGCACGATTTGCCAAATCTCCAAAGCTGCCTAAAACCGCGCCATTAAGGCCCGCAAGGGTACGCCGCTGCGCCGACAAACCACCGGCTGCCGACATGGAAATCACCGCACTGCCCCGGTCTTGCAAGGCCAGTGCCCCACTTTGATCGCCAACGGACAGGGCAACCGAACCAATCCCGCCCGACAGATCGACCCGCGCCGTTGCCAGCGTTTGGGCATTGCTGCCCAAATCCTGATCCAGCCCGAAATCAACGGCGGCTTCAGCCCGATAACGGGCACCAACACCGAACAATTGGCCAAAACCTATGCCGCTGCCATTGGCATTGGTGGTGTCATTCTTCACCGTCAGCACCATGCCCTTTTGTGGGCCGGTAGAGGTGGTGATCAACTTGCCATTGGCATCCAGAGAAACAGAAAACAAGCCGCTCAGATCCGCATCCAGCGCAGTGACGAGATCGCCATAAGTGGGATTTCCCGTGGTATCCAGCGTGACCGTACGAAGCTCTTTCCCCAAGGCATCACGAACCACGAACTCCACGGTTTCTCCGGCCCCGAAACCATGGGCATCGGTTGCTTTCACACCGGTTTCAAACAGGCCAGACGACCGTCCTGTCACCAGATCATTCATGCCAAAGAAATGCGAAAATGATCGCCCGGCCCGATCGCTGCTATTGGCCGGATCTTCGGAAATGGCCACACCATTGGCGGCATTGGTAGCGCTGATGCTCATCTTTCCATCGACAAAGCTCAGAGTGCCCGCCCCGCCCAGACCTGCATTCACCGCCGTCACCATATCGGCAAAGCTGTCTGCGGGATTGGCGTCGAAATCATATGTGGTGGTCGCCACAACCCTGTTATTGGCGTCCAGAATGGAAAAGCTTGTGGTTCCGGTGAAATTATGAGGATCCGTTGCCGCAAAAGCTGTGGTGGAGCCCGTCAGACTGTTCGGCGCTGGAACGGCACTATTCAGATTATGCACCGCATTCATTTCATCGCCAACCCGCGCTGCCAATTCCCCCAAGGATACCGAAAGATCCACAAGGTCTTTATCGCGCATATCCAGCAAACCGCGCAAAGCCCCGCCGCGAATATCGCCATCAATCGGGCGTTGCGGGCCTTTCAACTGGTCCGACTGCAAATCCACCAATTGCAAGGTTATGGGAGGAAACTCGGTTGCCGCGCTTACCCCGCCGGGGCTGCTATAAGCGAGATTGAAAAACCCCGCCCGCGTGACAAGCTGCGTGCCGGACAAGGTGGACACATTCACCGTGCCGTCACTGTTCTCTGTCACCCGGATATCGATATTGCTGGCCAGGAATTCCAGCGCGGCCTGCCGTTCATTTTCCAGACCGCCGGTTTGTCCGCCTGTGGT
Source organism: Iodidimonas gelatinilytica (assembly GCF_008579125.1). Lineage (NCBI taxonomy): Bacteria > Pseudomonadati > Pseudomonadota > Alphaproteobacteria > Iodidimonadales > Iodidimonadaceae > Iodidimonas > Iodidimonas gelatinilytica. The sequence continues at coordinate 43,967 of NZ_BKCL01000005.1, forward strand.
GGTTTGCTGGTTAATCTTTTCATTCAAATCATGAATTTGGCGGATGGCATCATTGATCCCGCCAATTCGGGATTCAATTTCTATGCTGGCGCTATTACGCAAATCCTGCACCGTATCGGCCACCCGTGACAACTCGTTGGCATAGCTTTCAAAGTCCGACAAAAACTGCTGTCGGGCCACGCCATCCGCCGGAGCCAAAGTCAGATCCGCAAGGGCGGCAAACACCGTGTTCATGCGCCCGGCCAGATTGCTTTCGGAATCGGGCGGCCCTAAAGAGGCTTGCAATCGGTCATGCAAGCTGTTGATCGCTTCGGCCCGTGCACTGTCCGAGCGCGCTTCCAGAATCGCCCCTTCCAAAAAGCGATTGACCACCCGCTCGATGGTTTCCACTTTCACACCGATGGTGCGATCATTTTGCACATCTGCCGCCACATTCACCCGCTCGCGGGCATAGCCCGGGGTGTTCACATTGGCGATATTGGTCCCGGTGACACGCAGCGCCTCCTGGCTGGTGAACAGGCCGCTCAAGGATGTGGAAAGAATACCTCCTAAAGACATGATCCAGCCCTCCGCAGGTCCGCCAATGGGCAGATTTTGCCGGACAAATGTGGCCAGACATGGCAATGAACGCGCGCCCTGAACAGGAAGCGAAGCGCCTTGTCATCCTTGATATATGGCTCTGATCTCATAGCTCATGGCCTTTGCGACTGCATTTCTTCGCACAGACACAAGCAATCTTCGTGCCAAACAATAGCACAAAGAGAGAAAGAACGGGTTGGGAGAGATCAGCCGGTGATGGCGGCTTCCACGATCCGATGCCGCTTGAACGGAATGGCACCCATACGGGTGATAACGGCATTGACAGGATGATTGTCTTCCAATGTCCAGCCAAGCTCCACCCAATCGATCCCCATCTCGTCAAGACCATGGGAAATACCAACGCACATGGCGGTGGCCAGCCCCGCATAGCGGCGTTTTTTCTGCACCGCCTTACGCATTCCCATCAATGGCAATTTCGCACTATTGGGCGACCGCACCTTGATGCGCCAAAGCAGCTTCAACAGATTGACCGGCCCAAGCCGCCCATCAAAATCGCGGATCACTTCATTCAGATTGGGAATACAAATGGCAATACCGACAGGCTCGCCATCAATCTCTGCAATCAGTGCCAATCGGGGATCAAGGATGAAGCGGAATTCTTCAACCGCTTTGGCGAATTCCGCATCGGTCCAGGGCACATAGCCCCAATTGTCGCGCCATGCATCATTGAACACGCTACGGACCACGGCCATTTCTTCATCAAGGCGGCTTTTATTGATCCGGCGAATGCGCACCTCAGGCAATTTCACGGTCAGATCATAGGCTTTTTGCGCCCGCGCGGGTAGATTGCCACATTGATACCGCCAGCTGATGATTTCCTTCACCTTTTCAAAGCCGGCAGAGTGAAGCAGGCCCGAAAGATAGGGACGGTGATAAGGCGTCAACATCATGGACGGGGCATCAAAACCCTCTATCATCACGCCAATTTCTTCGTTCACCCCTAAAGAAAACGGCCCCCGCAACCGGGTCATACCTTTGCTGGCAACCCACTCTTTCGCCGCATCCAGCAAGGCTGTAGCCACTTCCTTGCTATCCACCACATCGAAACAGCCGAAAAAGCCGGTTCTGTCATCGTGTTTTTTCAGATGCTCATGACACACCTGTGCCGAGCATCGCCCCACCATCCTGTCGCCGGACCATGCTGTGAAAAACATGACATCGGCATGTTTGAAAAACGGATTATGTTTGGGGGAAAGGCTTTTGCGGATTTCCGTTTTCAAAGGAGGCGTCCACCCCGCGTCACCCCGATATAGCTGGTTGGGAAAAGATAAAAACGGCTCCATCGCCTCACCGGGCAGATGCTTACGAATCTCGATCGTCACGAATGAAAACACTCCCGTCAGGCAAAAACACTGCGTTAACAAAGTCACACAGCGCCGATCCCAAACTGTGCACAGTCAACCCGCATTCGGTCCAGTTTTATTTTACAAAAAAGTGAGAATAGTGATCGTTATTTTGAATTATTTTCGGGGAGACATGTGCTGTCCTGCACATCCGCGCCTCAAGTGATCAACTTGATGAGTTCGGGAAAAACGGAATGGAAATACAGGAAAAGTGGTGCACCTAAGCGGAGAAACTTCGAACCAATTGTTCGAAGTTCTCGCTGACTGGAATGCACAGCTAACTTCCTGCTCCCTTTACGAAAATCCTGAAGAGCTTCCATTTCAACTGGATGGTGCTGCATCGCAGAAAACTGCGGATTCAGCCAATTCCGACGGCGAAGAGCCGGTTGAAACATATGGGAGCGGGTCATGGACGGGCTAACTCCCAAATGGGGTTCTATTGGCGGCAATTCTCGGGGATCGGCGCAAAGCTCCGGCTCCACACAGTCGAAATCTAAAAAGCAGGCCAAAAAGCGCCCTGCGCCTTTCTCACTTCGCTTGAGCTTTGACGAGAAGCAAAAGCTTATCGAGGATGCCGGTCGTCAATCGATTTCCGCCTACATCAAGGCTCGATTGTTTGATCCTGACACGCCTGTCAAACAGGCGCGCGGGCTAAACCCTGTCAAAGATCAAAAAGCCCTGGCGCAACTGCTCGGAATGCTGGCTCATCCCGCATTGCCCAGAATCTGGATGAATTGGCGGATGCTGCTCGCGTTGGTGCTCTGCCGCTTGGCGATGAAACCGACAAAGCACTTCGCCGGGCCTGTGACGATATCCGGGTCATGCGGAGCTTTCTGCTTGCCGCGCTTGGGATACGGGAAACCGACAAATCGACAGATGTTTGCGAAAGCTGCTCATCTGCTTTCAGCCGTGCTGCGAGCCTCGAAGGCTGTGCATGCCCCGATGAGGCACCACAGCCATGATCATCAAAGCCTCACAGCGCGGTGGTGGTCGCAAGCTTGCGGCTCACCTAATGAATGAACGCGATAACGAGCATGTCGAACTGCACGAGGTTCGCGGCTTCGTATCGGGTGATCTGCACGGCGCATTTCTGGAAGTCGAAGCAGCAGCCAAAGGGACCAAATGTAAACAGCACTTCTTCTCGGTCAGCCTTTCACCGCCTGAGACAGAAAATGTACGACCCGAAGTCTTCGAGCTGGCAGCACGCCGCATAGAAGTTGAGATGGGCCTTGAGCGTCAACCGATGGCGCTGGTCTTCCATGAAAAAGATGGTCGCCGTCACGCCCATGCGGTTTGGAGCCGTATCGACACGGAAAATATGCGGGCGATCAACCTTCCGCATTTCAAGCGTAAGCTGAATGAGATTTCGCGCGGGCTCTTTCTTGAGCATGGCTGGAACCTGCCTGACGGGTACAAACGCGGGAAAGATCGCTCGCCGCTGAACTTCACGCTGGCCGAATGGCAACAAGCCCGCCGCGCCGGAAAAAGCGCTGTCGATATCAAAGCAACATTTCAGGAGTGCTGGAATGGTGCGAAAGACGGTCCGGCCTTCAAGCGTCAGCTTGAGGAGCGTGGCTATTATCTGGCGCAAGGTGATCGTCGCGGTTTTGTCGCCGTCGATTACCAAGGCGAGGTTTATGCCGTTCCGCGTATGACCAGCCAGAAAACCAAGGCCGTCAAAGAGCGCCTTGGTGATCCAGCACAACTGCCCTCAGTCGCTGAGACCAAGGCGCGGGTCACTGACTTGATGGAGAAAGTGCTAAAGCGTCATATCGAGACGCTGGATAAGGAAAGCGCAGAGCGTCTCAAGCCGATCCGCGCAAAAACGCGCACCATGCGCGCCGACCACAAAGCCGAGCGTGCTGCCCTCGATCAGCACCAGGCCGATCGGTGGACACAAGAATCTAAGGCTCGCCAGGAAAGGTTCTCCAAAGGACTGAAAGGCGTTTGGGATTGGCTGCGCGGCAAGCATAGCGCCGTGCGGAAACGCAATGAGGCTGAAGTCACCTTCAAGCGCGAGCGTGATGCCAAAGAGCGCCAGGACCTAGTGAACAGGCAACTGGCCGAACGACGCGCCCTGCAAGCAGAAATCCGAAATGAGCGGCAACGCCATTCCGGCGAGCTGGCGCTTCTTCACCGCGATCTCGCGAAAACCCGCGCGCTTTCAGACGCGCTCGAAAAACCATCGGCACAGACGCGGGCGGCTTTGGAGAAAGCCAAGCCAAACCGCTCACGCAATCCTCGCTCGAAATCATCTGGTCGCTCTCGTGACCGCACACTCGAACCTTAGAGACAAGGAACCAAAACCATGTTCGGAAAAAATGAAATCGCAGGCGATGTCCTGATGGCCCCGCGCGGGTTTAGCGACACGCTCGAACTCGATCCGCAGGCCACATCCCGTTGGCTGAGCCCGCACTCAACCGCTCAAGCGCTGCCCTTCGATGCGAAGACACAGAATGCGATGTTCCTGGGATATCTGCCTGGAACCAAGCGTCCGCATTACGTCGGCATGCCGATTGATGACCGGCATGGCGTCACCATCGCCGGGGCGCGATCTGGTAAGGGCACAAGCTTTATCGTGCCGAACCTGTTGCTCTATCCGGGCTCTGTCTTCGCTAATGATCCCAAAGGCGAGTTGGCGCGCATCACATCGCGCCGCCGCCGGGAAATGGGCCAGCAGGTCGCAATCATCGATCCTTTTCGCGATAGCGGTATCCCGGAGAGCGACCTGGCGGCATTCAATCCGCTCGATATCATCGACCCGGAAGATGAAAGCGCTGTCGATGAAGCTGGTCTTTTAGCCAATGCGCTGATCGTTCCTGAAGCCGGAACCGGTAAACACTGGACGGATTCAGCGGGAAATTTCCTGCACGGCGTTATCCTGTATGTGGCGCTGCGATGTATCGGGCGCGAGCGCACCCTTCCGCATGTGCGTGAGCTGATCACTTTGCCAGAGGATGAGTTTTACGGTGAAGGCGGATTGATTGACCGCATGCAGGAAACCGGCGGCTTCTGTACACAGGCAGCCAATAGCCTGATCGCCAAGTCGGATAATGAGCGCTCATCAGTGCTCTCAACCGCGCTTGAGCAAACCGCTTTCCTCGCCAGCCCTGCAATGATGCGCGGGCTTGGGCGTTCGACGTTTGATATCGATGCGCTCAAGAACAGTGAGGCCGGACTCACGGTCTATCTGTGTCTGCCTGCACGTCGGCTGCGCACCCATAGCCGGTTTTTGCGTCTGCTGCTGATGGTGGCGCTCGCCCGAATGGAAGCGGTTCCTAACGTTTCGGAGACGCAAGCTACGGTCAATGGTTGGCCGGTGCTGTTCATGCTTGATGAGTTTCCGGTGCTTGGGCACATGGATGTCATCGAAAGCGCTGCCGGTCTAATGGCCGGATACGGCGTGAAGCTGTGGACCGTGCTTCAGGATTTAAGTCAGCTCCAGCGGGACTATCCGCGAAGCTGGCAAACCTTCCTAGGTAACACCGGAATCATCCAGAACTTCGGAAGCAGTGATGAAGCGACCTGCGCCTACATCTCCAAGCTCTGCGGTGAAACCGAGAACCTAAGCCAGTCCCTTCCCGAACTGACCGACCGCGAACGCGGTGCAGGCAAGATCGGGCTCAACCGGTCCGTGACCGTCACGCCGCTGCTGCGGCCCGACGAGGTTCGTCGCTTCTTCGCGCGCGGCACGGGGCGAGCGCTCCTGTCCATCCCTGGCGAGCACCCGATTGCGGTGGTGCGCGCCAATTACTTCGATCCTCAGCACAAGGAATTATTTGGAGGCAAATATGACTGATCGTCCTTTAGAAATTGCGGAGATGGGTCTCCGCACCAAGTTTCGTATCCACTGGAAGCTCTTTATCGGAATTGTCCTTACGGTAATCGGCGCACCCGTTCTCGAATGGGCTTTTGCCGGTTTTGTCGGCTTTCCATTCCCGGAGAGCTGGGCAACGGCTGGCCGTTTTGCGGCGGCCATTATCGGCCCGCTTCAGGTCCTTGGCGGCCTTCAGCTCTTCTTTTTTGTTTATCTGCCTTACACGATCGCGAAAAAGCAGAATGACGTTTCGCCGGATTTGCGCCGCCGTTAGGCGCACGAAGCACTCATGGCTGAAGTGACAACGGGGTCCTGCTTACTCGGTCCCTATTCCAAGCTCCCATACGGTGCCTTTTTACCTGGTGAGTATGGGGATCGGGGGTCACAAAAGGCTCCGATGGTCGGGGCCTTGGAAAATAAGACCCGAGGAGGACCACATGCGTTTCTTCATCCGATTTGAAATGGCATTCGAGCGCGAAACAACCGCGCAAACCGTTTGCCGAACGATCTTCAACGCGATCGCTCGCCACAAATAAACAAGCGCGACGATCACCGAGTACCGCTGAGGCGGACCGCTGATCCGGTCCGCCTTTCTCTTTAATTGGAAATAGGTTGCCGCCTGCAACCCTGGCCTTTGCCGAAAACGGGGTGTGCAAACGGAAAGCAAAATCGACGGCGGGCGCAGGCCTAACGAGCCTCGGGAACCCTCTATTTTTCTTGAAGTGCGCTGAGGGGCTGGCCCTTAAGTTGTGAAGCGATCAAGCTTTCGAATTGAAAATTTTCTCAAATTGCCGTAATTTTCTCACCAAGACTTGATTGGGAATCGCCATGGAAACCGACATTTTGACGATAAAAGAAGTGGCGGAATACCTACGAATTACAGAGAAAACCGCTTACCGCCTTGCTTCAGAGCGTAAGATACCTGGCTTCAAAGTCGGTGGGTCTTGGCGGTTCCAGAAAAGTGAAATCGACGAGTGGATTGAAGATCAAAAGCGTCTCGATCCAAAGAATGAAAATTAAGGGGGCGCACTTGGCCAATAATAAAGACGCAGTTATCGACCTTGTCTTCGAAATTGCCAACAAACTTCGCGGCCCATACCGACCGCCTCAGTATCGCAAGGTCATGCTTCCTATGACGGTGCTACGTCGGCTGGACTTACTGCTCCAGCCTACAAAAGATGCGGTCATTGCAGAGTATAAAAAACTTGAAGCTCAGGGACTGGAGGGCGATGCGCTTCATAAGGTACTTGCGCGAAAAGCTGCAAAAGGCCGTCGGCAGCCTTTGTATAATGTTAGTTCATTTACGTTCGAAAAAATGCTTGGGGACCCACCGAATATCGCAACCAACCTTGTATCGTTCATCAATGGATTTTCTGAGAACGCGCGGCGCATATTTGAACGGTTTGAGTTTGAAGCGGAGATCGAGAAGCTCGACAAGTCAAACCGACTATTCCTTATCGTAAAGGAATTCACTGACCCCAAAATCAAGCTTCATCCAGACGACTTGGATAATGCCGATATGGGCGACGTCTTTGAGGAACTCGTAAGGCGCTTCAACGAACAAGCTAATGAAGAAGCTGGGGACCACTTTACACCACGTGAGGTGATCCGCCTTATGGCTCACCTTGTCTACACTGACGAAGAAGACGTCTACAAGCCTGGTATCGTGCGGACAATCTACGACCCCACCTGCGGTACAGGTGGAATGCTATCTGTTTCAGAGGACGTGATCAAAAGTCAGAATGACCAGGCGCACTTAGAACTTTTCGGCCAAGAGTATAACGCTGAAAGTTGGGCAATCTGCTGCTCTGACATGCTCATCAAAGATGAGGCCGTCGATAATATCGTGTTCGATGACACGCTAACTGACGACGGACACCGAGATCGGCGCTTCCACTACATGCTCGCCAATCCACCTTTTGGCGTCGAATGGAAGCCGCAGGAAGATGCGGTCAAGAAAGAACATGACGAGCTCGGATTTGCTGGTCGGTTCGGCCCTGGGCTTCCGGCCATTCGCGACGGTGCCACACTGTTCCTAATGCATATGATGTCCAAAATGCATCCGTCACCAGAACATGGCGGCGAAGGTTCAAAGATAGCGGTCGTGTTCAATGGCTCACCTCTATTCAATGGTGATCCAGGGCCAAGCGAGAGCAATGTTCGCCGATGGATTATTGAGAACGACTGGCTTGATGCAATTGTAGCGCTTCCAGACCAGCTTTTTTACAATACTGGTATCCTCACTTACATTTGGATTGTTTCCAATCGGAAGCCGGAGCACAGGCGCGGCAAAGTTCAACTAATCGATGCGTCCCGCCATTTCGTCAAAATGACGAAGAGCAAAGGCGATAAGCGCAACCGTATCGCTGGCACAGAAGATGGCGACCCTGACCAGATCGGCGATATCGCCCGCCTTTACGGTGACTATGAAGATGGCGCGACCGCGCGGGTCCTCGTTAAGGATGGTAACACAGAAGAGTGGGAAGATCGTGTGTGCTGTCGTATCTTTGATAATCACGAGTTCGGCTATCTACGAATAACCGTTGAACGCCCGCTACGACTGAATTTTCAACTTTCTGAGGAGCGCCTGAGCCGGGTTTCCGAAGAAACAGCGTTCCAAAATCTGGCCAAAAGCAAAAAGAAGTTTGGCAGTGAAGCCTATAACGCTGAAGTCAGTGCCGGCGAGGCTCATCAGGCAGACATAATGGCTGCACTCAAAGCTGGGGTGGGTGATCAGTTATTCAAAAATCGAGATGAATTTTCGGATCACATTGATGGGCTGCTTTCCGATGTCCTGCCAAAGGTCCCTTCAAACATAAGCAAAGCCATTGTTAGTGCGCTTAGTGAACGCGATCCTTCTGCGAATATCTGTTTCAAGGACGCAAAGAAAACAAAGATAGAGCCGGATTCCGAGCTGCGTGACGTAGAGCTGGTGCCTTTGCCTGAGAATGCTCCGGCGAAACTGCCGATTGATTACGACCGAAAAGCCGACAACTCGAAGCTTCTGGAACTCGTGCGCGACCACTGTGAAGACTATCTCGCGCGTGAAGTTACTCCGTATGTTGAAGACGCTTGGATTGATCATTCCAAGACCAAAGTGGGTTACGAATTCCCTATCAATCGGCATTTCTATGTCTACAAGCCACCGCGAGAACTGGAAGCAATCGAAGCCGATATCAATGCGCTCGAAAAGGATATCCTCGCTCAGCTGAAGAAGGTCGTATCATGACCGAACCGAGCCGAGGGCAGACACTGGAACTGTACTTCGTCAGCGGCAAGCCGGACGGTATGTTGACCGCCGAAGTGTTCAATTGGACTGGCCACGTTTTGGCCACGCCACGCACCCAAATTACGGAGTCTCTCCTGCGCCCAGAGGCACAATACACCGGCGTGTATCTGCTTTTTGGCGAAAAGGATGGATCAGACCTCGCCTATATCGGCGAAGGGGAGGATATGTCCGATCGAATTAAAAGTCATGAAGCGAAGAAAGACTGGTGGACAAAGGCGATCCTCGTCACATCTCAAGCGAATTCGCTAAACAAGGCGCACATTAAGTATCTCGAGGCGAGACTTGTTGAGGAAGCCAAAAACATCGGTCGGATAGCGCTCGAAAACGGCAACACCCCTTCTCGTCCATCGTTGAAAGAGGCCGAGCGTGCGAACATGGAAGGGTTCTTGGATTACCTCCTGATGGTTCTGCCCGCGATCGGTGTGAACGCTTTCAAACAGAACAAACGGCCTAAGCTAACAAGAGAGGATTTGAAGGACGCTGCCTCTCCTGTTTTCGAACTCGTAACTAGAAAGCATGGGCTTCATGCGCGCGCGATCATTGAGGATGGCGATTTTGTGGTGCTTGAAGGCTCCCTCGCAAGGTCTGAGTGGAGCAACGCGTCACAGCAATCATCCTATTCCGGATTATACGCGGAGCTGGTTGAGAATGGAGTCCTGGTGCCAGCTGGTGAGACGCTAAAGTTTGATCAAAATTTTGCCTTCGGAAGCCCTAGCGCCGCAGGTGCCGTCGTCAATGGTCGTCCAACTAACGGTACAGTCGAATGGAAGGTCGAAGGCAGCACCAAGACATATAAGGATTGGGAAGCAGAACGGTTGGAGGTGAAGTAATGAACACCGACGCCAATTGGAAATATCGCAAACTTGCTCATGCATATCACAGGATCGGCAGCGGAACGACGCCACGCTCTGAAGCCACCGAGTACTATGACGAACTAGATGGAATTCCTTGGGTAACAACATCTGAGCTGCGCGAAAACTACATAGAAAAAACCAAAGTCAACGTGACACACTTGGCGCTTGCTGATCACTCAGCTCTTAGAATTTACGGCCCTGGTTCTTTGATGATTGCCATGTACGGTGCAACCATAGGGCGGCTGGGAATTATATCCGTTGATGCAGCATGTAACCAGGCTTGTTGCGTTTTTGAACACTCTGATGAGATTGAAAACCGTTACCTCTTTTATTGGCTTTTACATCGGAGAGCGGACTTGATTTCGCTTTCTATGGGTGGGGGTCAACCAAACCTTAGTCAAGGCTTGCTCAAATCTGAAAGAGCATTGTGTCCGCCCATTAGTAAACAGAAAAAAATCGTGGCCTACCTCGACCAACGCTGTGGCGAAATCGATGACCTGATCGCGAAGAAGCGAAACTTGCTTAAATTGTTGGCGGAAAAAAGATCAGCACTGATCACGCGTGCAGTCACCAAGGGCCTCAATCCGAACGCGCCCATGAAATCCAGTTGCATCGATTGGCTTGGTCAAGTTCCCGCCCATTGGGAAGTAGTGTCTTTCAAATGGCGCTGCCAGATTCCCAGCGGTCAAGTTGATCCAACCGAAGAAGAGTTTGGGAAGCTTCCTCTCATAGCCCCTGACTTTATAGAATCTGGCACTGGTGTTCTCGACGAACCGCCGCCAGCGGAACAGCAAGGAGCAATCAGCGGCAAGTATCACTTCGCCGCTGGAACAGTCGTGTATAGCAAGATACGCCCGTTACTCGCCAAGGTATGCATTTCCCCGTTTGATGCGCTTTGCAGCGCGGACATGTATCCGATCATCCCCTCAGATTCTCTCGATAACAATTTTCTGTTTTTTCAGCTTTTAAGTAATCATTTTACTTCATTCGCTGTAATGGAGAGCCTCCGCGTCGCAATGCCCAAAGTAAACAGAGAAACGCTTGGTGCATTCCCAATCCTCATTCCGCCCATTGACGAGCAGGCCGCCATCGTCGGGGAGATCAAATCCGGCATTGAGGACATAGACAAATCAAGAAGCCTTATTGAACGCGCCATTGATCGGCTTACAGAATATCGCGCTGCCATCATCACCAAAGCCGTTACCGGCGAGCTCGAGGTGACGTAGCATGGCACTGACGACGGATGCCTATTTTGGCCATATAAAGGCTTGTCTCAACCCAGACTTCATTCAGGACACGGGCGAAAATGGTTCGGTCACCCTCAAAGAGAAGATTGACGGCGTGCCAAAGGCACTAACCGTAACATTCCCGTTTGAGGGCCAGGCTTTCTCAGTCAACCTTGACTTGAAAGCCAAGAAGAAAGGCGACGACCCTCGCCTTTTCCGATTTCTCGATGATGATGCAAAACCCTGGGCACGCAAATGCGATTTCGTTGTGTTTCATCGCATGTCGCTCGGCATTTATGCATATCTGATAGAGTTTAAGTCTAACGGGATCGATCAAACGGGCATCAAGGCCCAGCTTGATGCCGGAGCGAATTGGTTGCGATCCATGAAACGAGTTTTGGAACATTACTTTGGACACAGCCATGCGCTATTTGTGCAGAAGTTCGTGTTCAGCTCAAACACCAATCCAGGTGCATATCTTGATGCAGATGGCAAGTATCTTCGGGCCGATCCCGCCATTCGATTTTACCATTATGACGCCCTAGATGGGCTCGCCCTTGGCGATCTCGAAAACAACATGGCTGACGAGATTTAGGAGGGGCGAATGAACAAGCACACCGAAGCACGATTTGAAGACGCTATTGAAGCCTCACTCCTTAACGACGGAGGCTATTGCAAGGGCGATGCGAAAAGCTTCGATCCCTTGTTCGCATTGTTTTCGCGTGAGGTGATCGACTTCATTGCACGCACTCAAGCCGCCCGTTGGCAAGCGATCAAAGACTTGCACGGGGCAAAAGCCGAGGATGCATTGTTATCTGCGCTTACGCGTGAGCTTGGCAATAAAGGCGCTTTGCACGTGTTGCGCAAAGGCTTCAAGTGCTATGGCAAGACGTTCGAAATAGCCTATTTCGCGCCGAATACAGGAATGAATCCGGAAGCACGGGAGCGCTATGAGCAGAACCGACTTACTGTCACCCGCCAGGTGCATTTCAGTGAGCGGCGCCCAAATGACTCGCTAGATATGGTCCTTGCGGTCAACGGACTTCCGGTGGTCACGCTGGAACTGAAAAATCAGTTTACCAGCCAGAATGTGCACCACTCGATCCGCCAATACCAATATGATCGCGACCCAAGTGAACCCATATTCCGCTTCAAAGAGCGGGCCTTAGTGTATTTTGCTGTCGATACTGATCTTGCCTTCATGACAACGCGTCTGGCGGGTGGCTCAACATTCTTTTTGCCTTTCAACAAGGGTGATGAAAATCGAGCCGGAAACCCTGCCAATAGCGACGATTACCGCACTGCCTATCTCTGGAAAGATATCCTGAAAGCTGACAGCTTAATGGATATTCTTGCTCGCTTTCTTCATCTTCAGGTCGAAGAAAAGCGTCGTATCACGGCCAAAGGCGTTAAGGTCGTAAAGCGCGAGAAAATGATATTCCCGCGTTTCCACCAATTAGATGCGGTTCGAAACCTTGTAAGCCATGCGCGTAAGAATGGCTCAGGTCATAATTATCTAGTGCAGCATTCCGCAGGATCAGGGAAATCCAATTCCATAGCCTGGCTTGCGCATCGATTATCGAGCCTGCACGACGGTGGTGGCAGCGAAAAAGTCTTCCACTCTGTCATCGTCGTAACGGACCGTCGGGTTCTTGATCAACAGCTACAGGACACAATCTATCAGTTTGAACACAAGCAAGGCGTTGTCCAGAAGATCGATAAGGACACAAAGCAGCTAACCAGAGCGCTATCGGGCGGCGTTCCAATCATCATCACAACGATCCAGAAATTTCCTTTTGTCGCCCAGGCCATCGATACCATGGGCAAGCAGGGTGAAACTGTTGATCTTGATACAACAGGCAAGCGCTTTGCCGTTATTGTAGATGAAGCTCACTCATCCCAGTCGGGAGAGACGGCGATGGAGCTGCGCAAAATTCTAAATAAGTCGGGGATTGAAGACGCGATCGCTTCCGAATTCCTTGAGGAGGAAGAGGACTTAACAGAGGCCGCAAAGAAGGCGCTCGTTGCCGAAATGATGAAGCGACCACGCCAACCCAACCTAAGCTTCTTCGCCTTCACCGCGACGCCGAAATTTAAGACGCAAGCACTGTTCAACGAGCCGAACCCGGCAACGAATCGACCGCCTTTCCATCACTACTCAATGCGCCAAGCAATCGAGGAAGGCTTCATCCTCGATGTGCTTCAAAACTATACAACCTACAAACGCTTCTTCGGACTGGTCCGCCAAATAGAAGACGACCCCGAAGTCCCTAAACGTAAGGCCGCTAAAGCGCTCGGACGTTTTGTTTCTCTCCATCCTTACGATATCGGTCAAAAGGTCGAGATCATTGTCGAGCATTTCCGTTCTTCTAGCCGCCACAAAATAGGTGGAAGAGCAAAGGCAATGGTTGTGACCGGATCAAGGCTTCATGCCGTCCGGTATAAGCGTGCCTTTGACGACTACACCAGAACTCACGGATATGATGATATACGCTCGCTCGTCGCCTTCTCCGGTGAAGTAAAAGATGATGATGTTCCTGGGGTGAGCTTCACAGAAGTTGGGATGAACAACGGGATCAAAGAGCGCGAGCTTCCCGAGAAGTTTGCTTCGGATGATTTCAAGGTGCTCTTGGTAGCAGATAAATACCAGACCGGATTTGATGAGCCACTTCTACACACAATGTACGTCGATAAGCGACTAGCTGGTGTGCAAGCGGTCCAAACACTTTCGCGTCTGAACCGAATGACTCCTGGGAAAGAGGATACATTTGTCCTCGACTTTGTGAACGAGCCGGATGAAATCTATGAGGCTTTCAAGCCTTATTACGAAGTAACGCCTCCTGGCGAAGCAACTGATCCGCACCAGCTTTATGACCTTCAGCACAAGATCGAGGAATGGCGTCTTTTCGACGCCAGCGACCTAGATGCATTTGGTAATGTATGGTTCCGCCCCCGTACAGAAACCATCGCTTCTGAGCATCAAGAGCTTAATTCCATTATTGATGCATCAGTGGAGCGTTTCAAAGCCCTAGACGAGAAAGTCCGCGAAGAGTGTAAAGCTCAGCTGGAGAGCTATAGAAGACTCTACGCGTTTCTTGCGCAGATAATTCCGTATCAAGATACGAGCCTTGAAAAGCTTTACGTGTTTGTCCGCTTCTTACTTAAGAAGCTCCCTAAACGTGAAGACAGCGGCAAGTATGACCTCGAAGATGAGGTTGCGCTCGAATACTACAGGCTCCAGAAGATCAGCGAGGGGGCGATTGATCTGGTTGATGGCGAAGCAGAACCTCTCAAAGGCCCAACCGAAGTTGGCACTAAAGCCGCGAAGGAAGACAACGTACCGCTTTCCTCGCTGATTGACCGGCTCAATGAGAGATTTGGCACAGAGTTCACAGAAGCAGACAGGCTATTTTTTGAACAAGTGGCCGAAGCTGCTTCCGGCGATGAGACTCTCAAAGCGGCCGCTGAAGTAAATACAATGGAGAATTTCGCTATTGTGTTTGATAAGATGCTCGAAGGGTTATTCATTGAGCGCATGGAGGGCAACGAAGCCATCTTTGCGAAATTGATGAATGATAAGAGGTTCCGAGAGACGGCTGCCGAGCATCTTCTCCGGGACGTTTACCAACGTCTGAAAAAAGACGAAGAAAATTAGCAACACATCCAAGGACGGTCCTCGGTCGGGGTTCAGCGGCGAAATGCTGACGCCTATCCAAAACGGCGTGAGTTTGGTCGTGGGTATCGGGTCGCGAAAGACCTGATCGGCATCCAATCGGCGTACGGTTGGTCTCCATGACTATGGTCGCGCTGAAAGCGTCTCCATGAAATGGTCAAGGGTCCAGGGGATATGAAATGCCCATTGGCGGATGGGGTGCAGGGGAGCGCCGAAGGCTCCTTTGCGAGTGGTGAAACGGCGATACGTTTTGCTGGCTCTGGATGGGTTCAATGCCCAAGAGGAGCCACAGGCCGGGGGTTGCACAGGGGCGCGCAGCGGGCCCCTTGCCAAGATGTGTGGTAGTACCACACACATCTTGCGGTCTAAATAAGACCGGGTTTTCCGGTAGTACACTGATGATTAGAGCTTATTGGTATTGCCGCTGTCACAACAAGGAGAATAGCCAAGCCAATTACCTACCCATCACAACGGAGAGAAAAAGCCATTTCCGTGCAGGCATCGAGAAGGTGCTCAAGCAACGCTGATAGGCCAGACAGATCGTAGTTGTCATCTTTCACTGCAGCTTTGAAAAATTTTTTGGCGAAAGCATCCTTCTGCTCGAGCGCGCCCTGGTACCCTCCGATATCCTCCTTATAAATCGACCAACGCACTCTGGGCACCGGGAGACCTTTCGCAGTTAAATCAAGATAACACTCGATTGCAGCAGCACGTCCGTTGATGTCTGCCGTGGCTTCACCTTCTGGTCCAATTGTCGAGAAATGCTGGAAACAATCTCGGTCTGGCAATTTTATGACTCTCATGTTTTGCGGCAGTTTCATCTCATTGATTTTACTCAACGCCGACAAACCCTCAGCGTCGTTGTCGAGAAGAAAAATAGTTTTGTTCTGAATGTCGATTTTTGCGAGACCGCTAGCAAACCTCACGAGATTTCCAGTTCCAGGAAATGGATGGCTTTCTGTTACATCAATGAAATTGAAAAAATCCGCGACTTCGGGCTTCAGAATCTCAATCGCACGCTTGAGAATTTTCGTATCGGAAGAGCCTTCAGTAGCGATAAGGAATGTCTGTTCTCGCTTAGGGCCCCCAACGAAGTCGGCGGCGTCAGCCCAGCCATTTTCAACCAGCGGGCCGAATTGCCAGACGATTGGCGCTGAATGATTATCAGTATTCTCAGCCAGAAGACGGAGAATAGCATACGGGTGCAGGAAGCCAATCAAGCTCCCAAAATAACTCAGTTCGCTCCAGGCGTTTGTATCCGTCGGATCATAATTTGGTATTCTTAACTTCAATGATTCATCAGAAAAGCGCCCCATAATTTCTGAATCTTCGTGGTCAATACTTGAAATAAACGTGTCACTTAGCTCTGAAATTTTTATTTCTCGGATGAAATCAAGAAATTCGACGAAACGAAATGGCCTTACTGGTTTAGGGAAAAGACCGTCGTCAGAAAATTCCTTCGCAAGCTCTTTTCTTTCTAAGTACCAATTCCGAGCAGATAAGATATATTCGCGACGAACGGTCTCAATAGTGAACCCCAAAAGATCAAGCCTTGGAAGTGCATCCTTGAGTGTCCTTACAAAGGCAGCTTGTTCCGCGAATGATGCGCCCTCCACATTCTCGTCGACGTCATCATCGGTTTGATCCGAAACAAAGTAGCCCAAGTCATCCTTGTGAAAGAGACTACCGTGATCATTCCCAGGATGGTTCTTTGCCCAATCAATGGAAATGCCAGCAATGTCGAGTGTGATTTCTGTGCCCATATATAGTTCGTCTTTGATTGTATTTTGAGTAGCTCTTCAGTGTAATCAAAATAGCATGGATTTAGCCTAGAATCGAAATTTGCTGGCGGGCTTCAGCGCGGGGCCCTTAGACCCCATCGGCGATATAGGTGTGACCGTCGATCTCGACCTCGGTGATATCACCGCCAAGCACCATGTCGCGGGCGAAGGCTTCGGTGTCGAAGTAGTAGCGCAGGTTCTCAGGCATCTGGTCGAGCATGCCCGTGCTGTCGATCAGCTCCTCGGCGTATTGGATTGCTGTGCCCTCGAAGAGATGCAGGTCCTTGATGCGATCGACCGCATCCTCAACGCTGTAGCCGAAGTGCTCAATCAGGATGATGAGCTTCACAGCATCATCGTCGTCCATGTCCTCGAAGCGCTCAAACCAGTCTTTGAGATTGGCCTGGTTGACGCCAATGGCGTCGAAGAGGCGGTAGTTGTCACCATCGATAAACTGGATTTCGTATTCCTCGACCGGATCGCCATATTCATTACGGTGCTCTGCGGCGCGGGTCTGATATTCCTCCAACGTATCGAAGTAAAAGCCGGTGGCGGAGATGTCATAGGGTGTGGCGTGGTAACGGTTGCTCGCATTGGGTTTCATGGGTCTTGGTCCTTTCTCGCTGTTGTCTGCTCCCGTGATCGGGACGCGAACGAGAAAGGCCGGGCGAAAAATCCGGACGTGCAAAGCGAGGCATTTGCCTCGCGCGGGCTAACACGGGAGCGAACTTAAGTGAGCGAATGGAGCGGGCGGCCCTTGCGTGTTTGGCGCGCCCGGCCATGTTTGCGGACTGATGCTTGATCACGGACCGGCCCAACAAGCGATGGACCGCTGACAGGCAAGCCTAATCAGCGAACGGCCATTTGTTCGGAACCCACAGTCGGTTTTCCAAAACGATCGGTGCAAGGTTCAACTCGGTCGCCAGCATAAGAGTTTCCGG
This sequence comes from Iodidimonas gelatinilytica, assembly GCF_008579125.1. Lineage (NCBI taxonomy): Bacteria > Pseudomonadati > Pseudomonadota > Alphaproteobacteria > Iodidimonadales > Iodidimonadaceae > Iodidimonas > Iodidimonas gelatinilytica. Next base: position 61,491 of record NZ_BKCL01000005.1, read on the forward strand.
CAAAAGGCAGGGCGGATCGAATGCCCTGCCAACCTGTTCAATCGGCTCTCCGTTAGGCGCGATGCGCATTGTCAGGGGTTCGCCTGCAAAATCGAAGAAGATATTGTTCACGAGAGGAAGACGGCTGGGCGCAAGCTCAAACTTTAGCGCTCCATTGGCAGGTACGTTCACGCCGAAAAACGCCATGTCGAGTGAGACGCGCACCGACTGATCAATGCTGCCAAGAGCCTGGCTGAAGCCGACAAGGTCCAGGTCCGGGCTGTCCGCACTCAGCCTCCCATCTTCGAAGATGTTCTTTTCAAGACGCTCGATCTGTTTTTGGCCTGGCTTCCCGATACGGACGCGCCAGTCCTGATTTATGAATGCCTCTCCAAGTCCGTGAAAGCCGGGCGCGGCCATCCCGGCAAGAATGATCGGCTCTTGCTTTCGAAAGAATGCGGTGACGTGCTTGTCAAACCAGACAGGGTAGTCGGATCGGCGCTCTGGCTTTTTTGATTGGTGATCGTAGAGACCAAAAGACTCGACGCAGCCCTGGTCTCGAAAGAAGCCTTTTGTTGGATAGATGAAAATGCTGACCGGGCGGAAGCCCCCCGGCAAGACCTCGCCGAACACGTAGACGGCATTGGGGACGTATCCGGTTTTGAACTCCGTATGGGGAGTGATCACCGACAGGCGTGCGCGCTTTCCGTCAAAGCGCGGACCGACCGGTACTTTGAAAGCGCTTGCGAATTCCGGGTGATCTTCAAGGCCAAAATCGCTGAGATTGGCCGGACCTGCCCATACTGCCGGGATGTCGTGAGAGATACACTCCGCCCACGCGCCTGCCAGCTATCTGCCGGATAGCTCCGTTTCGCCTGAAGTGTTTCTTTGGCATTCTCATAACGCTGCGAAATAGCCGCCGCTGACGGAAAGGTATCGTCCACGAGCTGGAGGTAAGCATCATAAAGACGGACCTTCTGGTCATTGGTCTGCCAGGTCTTAGTGAGATCGGCATTGGGACTGAGCGCGTCGCGCAAGTCACTGTCTGTTATGGCATCTTCGCCGAACAGAATAGGCTTTCCGTCTGGATACCTAATGGTATCCGCGTTACGCGACAGCGCATCAAAGATGGCAGAACGGAATCTGCCGCGACCAAAACGGGACTGACGCGCTTTCAGGATGTCAAAACGCGCTCTTAATGCCTTTCGGATCGCGTTTCGTTGAAAGCCGGATCGATAACTCCGGCGAACAACAATATCTTTCTTGGCATCCCGCATACCTGCCAGCCTCCTGCCACGACACTAACCGGACAGAGCGCCAATAATAAACCTCAAAACGCGGATCACTCCGACTTTGAGGTGAAGACATGCAAAGCGCAGAAACATTTGAGCACGACAAAGCATCGGCACTCGATGCTTTCGACGCTGCACTGCGCGAGATGCAAAAGCCGTCCAACGCAGTGATTGCCGAAGCCGTGCGCGAGCTTTTCAAAGTCGCCAAGAAAAATGCGGCTGAAGCGAAAGCTGTTGCCGAGCAACACCAGGCTGAGCTGAGCGAAGCCTTCCATGCCTTTCTTACCCTGCATGACGACACACCCGCCTTCGCCAAGCTGAAGGCGGACAAGGGTCGGCTGTTGCGCCTCGCAAGCGAAACGGAGACCGGAAATGAATAAGTCTCCTGCCATCGCCCGCCTGCGTCCGCACCAGATTGAAATGATCGGCGCGTTGCACGGTGCTGCCCGTAAAGCCTTCCTCCTGGCTGCTGCCGGGCTGGCGGCCCTGCCTCTTATCCTATTGGTTCTCGCAGCGGCGCTCGCTGTGGAGTTTCAACTGATGCTCCACACCATGGTGACGCTGCTGGATGACGGGACCGGCAATCAGCCGATCACGCTTCTGGCGCTCAGCTCGTTGATCGCCATTGTCGCCCTGCATGTGCTTACCCGGCAGCCAGAAAGCGAAGCGATCCATCGCTGGATGATGCGCCTTGGGCTCTTGGCCCTGGTGCTGTTCCTTCTGGCTTTGGCCTGATCGTCGCCATGACGAGCTTTGAGGTCGCCGCAGCGGTGCTGTTCGATCCCTCTACGGGGATTGAAGGTCTCGATACATGGCTCGCTGACTCGGACAGCGATGCTGTGGATGACAGCCTTGCTTCATTCCTGCGCGACCTGTTCGCCGAGTATGGCGGCCTGGTGGCCCTTGTCTTTGCCACACTTGGCCTCGGCGGTGTGTTCTTCTTGACAGTGCTGGTCAGTCACTTCCTGATTGGCCTTGCTCTCAAGCTCGCTGGCGAATTTGTCGCTGCCCTTACGCGCTTCAAAGAGTCGGCGGCGCTCAAAGCCACAATGCTGGCTGCTGATGCAGCGCTTGGCGCGGCGGCTCAGCAGCTTGCGGATCAGGAATCCGTATCGCCAGCATCGGCAGTGCGCGAAGCGGTCGCCATGCTTTCAGCAAAAGCTGACCGCGCACTGAGCTACCCGCGCCGCGTCGTTCAAGCGGCTGCGCTTCTGAAGCCCGATGCAGATGGTGACCCGCTGGCTGGGCTTGGTTCCAAGCTACTCGGCCTGCCGGATGAAGTCGGCACGCTCGATGTGCCTGCCCTCAAAACCCTTCTGGCCGATCTCGACCAGGCGATCAGCGAAGACGCTCTCTTCGATATCGCGGTCGCGGTGGCAATCACTGAGTTCGGTCTCATCAATGATGATGTGGAGATGTTTGATGTCTAAATCTGTTTTCCTCGCTGGCTGCGCGCTGCTGGGTCTTTTGGGCCAGCCTGCCTTCGCAGATGATCAGCGCACCTCGCGCGATCTTATGATCGCCCTCGATGTCTCGACCTCGAACGTCATCGTCGAAAGCGATGTCATGGCGGCCAAGGCCGGTCGCGAAGCGGCGGAGATGATCCTCACGCTGGGTAATGGCGATCGACTGCGTATCCGCACCTTTGGTTCTTACAGCCAAAGCGAAAACCCGCTGCGTCTGGATATCACGATCTCCCGTCGGATGCCTGCGCACCGTGTTGCGGCAAGTGTGGAGCGATTGATCGCGAGTCTGCCGGACCTGGTGGAGAGCGGACGCCTGCCTGCGGGCGGCACGACGCACATCACCGCCTTTCTCGAAGAGGAAGCGGCGCTTTTGTCCTGCGGCACACGCCTCACGGCGCTCGCTCTGTTCACAGACGGGATTGAAGCTTCGCCTGCAACAAGCCCGGAGCAACTGGCCAGCGGTCAAGCCGCCTTGCCTGCGCCAAACGGCGATGTGCTTCAGGGCTGTGGGATCAGCCTCTACGGCATTGGTGAAACCACCGGCGGCGCTGATCGCGCTCGCACCCAGAACCTCATCAATGCCTGGACGCAATGGGCCGATCAAGCCGGCGCTTTCTTCCAGGCTTTCCCGAAATACTGACCTGAAACCAAAACAAACGGAGCAGATAAATGCTGAATATTCAAAATACTCAATATACGGAAAGCCGCAGAAATCCGGGCTTTATTTGCACTGAATCCAGCAAGTTTGGTATACTGAAAGTAGAGGACTGGCTTCGTTTGAAAGCCAGCTTGTTGGAATAGATGGGACCGGATTATGATAAATATCGGCCCCTACTGGATGAGTTTAACCTCGCGGATGATAAAAAAGACGAGTTCATCGATGTTATGTGGGCCTTGCTCGACAGTTTTGTCGCGCGTGCACACGGCACCGATGCCGTTCAGAAAGTCGTTGATAAACAACGGGATAAAACTAGTGAAACCGATTCGGATGATGTAAAATCTGATGAAATAACAATGATATCCGAGCTGAACAATGAGTGAGAAAAAGCAACCTGCCGTCATCTACTGCCGTGTTTCTGATACCAAGCAGAAAACCGAAGGCCATGGCCTTGAAAGCCAGGAGGTACGGTGCCTCGAATATGCCAAGAGTAAAGGCTATGAGGTCGTTGCGACTTATAAGGACGATGCGTCTGGCGGCGATCTCAAGCGCCCGCAAAGCGAGGAGATGCTAAAATATCTCCGTGCCAATCGCCGTGTTCCTCACGTCATCATCATTGAAGATATCAGCCGCCTGGCGCGTGACACCCGCATCTGGATGTGGTTCCGCGACGAGCTGGCCAAAACCAACTCGACCCTGGAATGCCCGTCATTCCAGTTTGGTGAAACATCTGAAGCCTGGCTGATGGAAATGATGTCGGTGAACTTCGCCGAATATCATCGCCTGAAGAATGCCGAGCAAACCCGGAACCGCATGTGGGGCCGGATGATGAACGGCTATTGGGTCTTCAAGCCACCGATTGGCTTCAAATACGAAAAGGTCGGACCGCACGGAAAGCTTCTCGTGCGCGATGAGCCTGTCGCCTCAATCCTTCAAGAGGCGCTTGAACGCTATGCTGACGGGCGTTTGCAGACCCTCAGCGAAGTGAAGCGCTATCTGGAATCTGAACCTGACTTCCCCAAGGATACAAAGCAGGGCGAAGTGCGCATTCAGCGCATTCGCGAATGGCTGACCCAGGTTCTATACGCTGGCTATATCGAGCGTCCTGATTGGGACATCGAGCTGCGTGAAGCGCAGCACGATGGAATCATCAGCCTGCACACCTACCGCAAAATTCAGGATCGCCTGGCTGGTCGCAAGACAAACACGGCTACGGCGGCTGTGCGCCAGGACCTTCGCGAAGAAATGCCGCTGCGTGGCTTCGTTCTTTGCGGCGATTGCGATCGCCCGCTCACGGGTGGGCGCTCAAAGGGGCGCAAGAAATACTACGTCTACTATGAGTGCCACAACAAAGAGTGCGTCAGTCACCGTAAGTCGATCCGCAAGGCGGACATCGAGAAGGATTTTGAGATGCTGCTCGCGACGGCAACGCCGACGCGCAAGCTCTTTGAATTTGTCCACACCATGCTCAAAGACCTCTGGGAAAAGCATGGCGAGCGCCTTGTCGAGCAACGCAAGTCGCTGACCCACAAGATTCGCGAAGTCGATGCGAAGATCGAAACGCTTGTTGACCGTACCCTGGAAACCTCCAGTCAAACGCTCATCGAGCGCTATGAGGCGCGTCTGCGCGATCTGGAGCTGGAGAAGGCTGCTTTGGTCGAACAATCGACCCTGCCAGTCGGACCACAGGATACCTTTAAGCGGACCTTTCGAACCGCCATGGACTTCCTTGGTAACCCATTGAAACTATGGAATTCTTCGCGCTTTGAGGATAAGCGCGCGGTCCTGAAATTGACCTTCGCAGACCAGCTTGCATACAAGCGAAATGAAGGCTTTCGAACCGCTAATTTTTCCTTACCGTTCAAGCTCTTAGGGGATTTTTCGGCCCTAGAAAGCAAGATGGTGCCCGCTGCCGGACTCGAACCGGCACAGCCTAAAGGCCGAGGATTTTAAGTCCCTTGCGTCTACCAATTCCGCCAAGCGGGCACGCGGCACTCCTATGCCACAGCCTGCCCCTTGAGAAAAGACTTGAAGCACCAATTCTTTGAGAAAAATTATCCTTCGCGGGGATCATCCACGGGCGTGACCCCGAAACCCGAAACCACCGATTTGATGTCCTCCACCACCTGCTTGATCCGCTTTTCATCGGTCGAGCGCACCACCACATGCAGCCCCACACGGCCCTCGCGGTAATAAGGGTAACTGCCGATCTGCACATCTTTGGCGGCATCTGCGATGCGCCCCAGATCGCCCGCCAAAGCACTTTCCGGCATTGGAACCGTAAGGCTTGCAGAGCGCATGGGCGCCCCCCCATCCAGGCTATGGCGCAGGCTTTCCAGCATGGCTTCATAATCAGCGGCACACCGGCCAACACATAGACATTATCCACCTGAAAGCCCGGCGCGACACTGATGGGATTGTCGATCAATGTGCCACCTTTGGGGATACGGGCCATGCGCCTGCGGGCTTCGGTAAAGTCCCCTTTGGATAATGGGCTTCCAAAAGCCGTACTGCCTCCGGATGGTCTACAAGCGGCACATCAAATGCCTTGGCGATGGCATCGGCGGTGATGTCGTCATGGGTTGGCCCGATACCGCCAGTGGTAAAGACATAGCGAAACCGTGACCGACACTCATTGACAGCCGCGACGATTCGCTCTGTTACATCCGGCACCACCCGCACTTCGTCCAAACGCACCCCTTGCTCGTTCAGCCATAAAGCCAGCGTTGCAGTATTGGCGTCTTTCGTGCGCCCCGACAGGATCTCGTCACCAATCACCACCAAGGCGGCTTTTACAGGGGATTTCAGCTTATCCGGCATCAAAGGCGCTCCAGCGGTTTTCGCTTTGAACAGATATGGAAAGAAACAACCATGGGACCAGAATAGTCGCCTTCCGGTCTTTGATTCAATAGATGGCGCATTGATCGCGCGTGCTGCCTCGTTTAGCGTGGAGCCAAATTCGGGGAAAGGACCGCGACACATGAAAAAAACAGGCTCGGCTATCTTTTGCACGCTTCTGTTGGCAGGGGCAACGGCCCTTTCCGCTTCGGCACAGACAGAGGCCCCTTCGGCACATATACTGGCACCACCCGGTGAAACACCGGTGCTCCATGAAATGGCCGCCGCCACAAGCGCTGAACGCCTACGCCATGATGTGGAAAAACTGGTGGGCTTTGGCACGCGCCATACCTTATCGGACACCATATCCGATACGCGCGGCATTGGCGCAGCAAGGCGCTGGATCGAAGCAGAATTCAACCGCATTTCCGAAAGCTGCGGCGGCTGTCTTGAGGTCATCACCGTGTCCGACACCGTTTCGGGCGAAACGCGCATCCCCGATCCTGTAGAGGTGGTGAATGTGATCGCCATTCAGCGCGGCAGCCTTGACCCCACCCGCATGGTTTTAATGTCTGGCGATATCGATAGCCGCGTGTCCGATCCCATGGATGACACATCCGACAGCCCCGGGGCCAATGACAATGCATCAGGCGTTGCAGGCGTTCTGGAAGCGGCACGGGTTCTCTCGCGCTATAAATTCCCCGGCACCATTGTTTATGCGGCCTTGTCCGGCGAGGAACAGGGACTATTTGGCGGCAAGATTCTGGCCAAATACGCGCTGGATCAAGGCTGGCGCATCAAAGCCGTTCTCAACAATGATATGATTGGCAATATTTCCGGGATCAATGGCGTGATCGACAATGCCACGGCCCGGGTCTTCTCCGAAGGCACCCGTGCTGTAGAAACGCCTGAAGAAGCACGCTTGCGCCGGTTTACCGGCGGCGAAGTGGACAGTCCCTCACGCAATCTGGCCCGTTATATCGACCGTTTGGCAGATCATTATATCCCCAATCTGGATGTGATGATGGTCTATCGGCTGGACCGCTTTGGCCGTGGCGGCCATCATCGCCCCTTCAATGAAGCGGGCATGCCCGGTGTGCGGATCATGGAAACCAATGAGGATTATACCCGCCAGCATCAGGATCTACGCACAGAAAACGGCATAGCCTATGGCGATGTGCTGTCTGGTGTGGATTTCGCTTATAATGCCAAGCTGACCGCCCTGAATGTGGTGACGTTGGGAGCTTTGGCATCAAGCCCGCCCTTCCCCGCCAATGTGGCGATCAAGGGTGCGGTGCGCCCGTCCACCACATTGAGCTGGGCACGCCCTGAAGGGGCTGCTGCGGAAAATCTTGCCGGATATCGGGTATATTGGCGCCTGACCACCGATCCGCAATGGACCTATAGCCGTTGGGTTGGCGATGTGGACAAGGTCACTTTGGAAAATATCGTGATCGACAATTATTATTTTGGCGTGGCCAGCGTGTCCAGGGACGGCTTTGAAAGTCCGGTGGTATTCCCCGGCCCTGCGGGCAGCTTTGGCGAATGAATACCCTTGCTATGCGGACATATCCATGAAGTTTGCACAGCCATTGGTTCCTGCCCGCTTGGAACGGCGCTATAAGCGGTTTTTGGCCGATGCCATTTTAAAAGACGGCACAAAAATCACCGCCCATTGCGCCAATTCCGGGGCCATGCTGGGCTGTGCGCCGGCTGGTGCACGCATCTGGCTGTCGCCCAACACCAACCCAAAAGCCAAGCTGGATTGGCGCTGGGAATTGGTCGAGGTGGACGACACGCTTGTGGGCATCAACACCGCGCATCCCAATCGCATTGTGGAAACGGCCATCATGGAAGACCGCATTTCCGAACTGACCGGCTATCAAACTTTACGGCGTGAGGTGGCTTATGGGGCATCCTCACGCATTGATCTTTTGGCGCAGGATCACCCCGACCGGCCCGGCCAGAACTGTTATATCGAGGTGAAAAACGTCACCTTGCGCCAAGATGGCGAAGCACGGTTTCCCGATGCTGTCACCGCACGCGGCACCAAGCATCTGATGGAATTGGCCGATATGGTGCGCCAAGGCCACCGGGCGGTGATGCTTTATCTGGTACAGCGCGATGATTGCGACCAAATGGCGCTGGCCCATGAAATCGATCCCGCCTATGCACGCGCCTTTTCCCATGCTGTTGAACAAGGTGTAGAAGCCTATGCCTATGCCTGCAGCATTACACTGGACCATATTCGGATAGCGCAGCCCCTTCCAATTCGGCCTCCGGCTTCCTATCCTTGAATGTAAGGTATAACAAGCAAACCCGATCCACGAGTATGAGGACATCGAAAAGATGAACAAATTAAAGAGCGCCGCAACAGCAGAACGCCGCTCACAAGGTATCAAGCTGCATGACCCCGCCGATTTCGAAGGCATGCGCAAAGCCGGTAAGCTGGCGGCAGAGGTGCTCGATTTCATCGCCCCTTATGTCAAGCCTGGTGTGACCACCGAGGCACTGGACCAGTTGTGCCATGACTTCATTATCGACCATGGAGCCATTCCGGCGCCGCTCAATTATCGCGGTTTTCCCAAATCCATCTGCACATCGGTCAATCATGTGGTGTGCCATGGTATTCCCGGCCCGAAATCGCTGAAAGATGGCGATAGCATCAATATCGACATCACGGTCATTCTGGATGGCTGGCATGGCGATACCAGCCGCATGTTTTTCGTTGGAAAACCGTCGGTCAAAGCGCGCCGACTGGCCGACATCACCCATGAAGCCATGATGCGCGGCATCCATATGGTCAAACCCGGCGTGACTTTGGGCGATATCGGCCATGCCATCCAAAGCTATGTAGAAAAAGAACGCTGCTCTGTGGTGCGGGAATTTTGTGGTCATGGCATTGGGCAGGTGTTCCATGATGCCCCCAATATCTTGCACTATGGGCATCCCGGAACCGGCGCTGTGCTGGAAGAAGGCATGTTCTTCACCATCGAACCCATGGTGAATGCTGGCAAGCCCGATACAAAAGTCTTGGACGATGGCTGGACCGCCGTTACCCGCGACCGCTCTTTGTCCATGCAGTTCGAGCACAGCCTGGCCGTCACAAAAGATGGCTATGAAATTTTCACCCGTTCGCCCAAGGGTCTGCATCAGCCGCCCTATGATCTTTGAGAGAGGATAAAATGGGGGGCGATGCACTGGATCTCCAAGGGCACCGGAAGCGGCTGCGGTCACGGTTTCTGGCCTCGGGCGGCAAGGGCATGCCCGATTATGAAATGATCGAAATGCTGTTGATGGGAGCAATTCAAAGGCGTGATGTGAAGCCTTTGGCCAAGCATCTTTTAAAGGTCTTTGGCTCTTATGAAGCGGTGCTTACGGCCCCCAAGGAACGGCTATATGAAATTGATGGCATCGGCGAAAGCGCCGCTGCCATGATCAAGATGGTTGAAGCCAGTGCCCTGCGTTTGTCTCAGGCCAAAATACTGGGCCAGCCCGTTCTTAGCAATTGGCGCGCTCTTCTCGATTACTGCCATGCCGCCATGGCCCATGCAAAAACAGAACAATTCCGCATCCTGTTTTTGGACCGTAAAAACACGCTGATCGCCGATGAGGTGCAGCAGCAAGGCACCATCGACCACACCCCCGTCTATCCCCGCGAAGTCATCAAGCGCGCGCTGGAGCTGCATGCCTCCGCCGTTATTCTGGTGCACAATCACCCATCCGGGGATCCCACGCCAAGCCGGGGCGATATCGATATGACCAAAGATATCGTAGAAGCCGCCAAGAAGCTGGGAATTTCCGTCCATGATCATCTGGTGATCGGCAAGAAAGGCCATTCCAGCTTCAAAAGTCTGGGATTGTTATAAGCCTTTGATCACAGGCAAGATCGCGGTGGTTCTTGCCCTATTGCCTGCCCGGTGTTAGGGAAAGCGCGCTCTTTCCCCATCGGCAGCCCTGTTGGAGATACCCCCATGATCCCCCGTTATTCCCGCCCAGAAATGACCGCCCTATGGTCCCCGGAAAGCAAATTCCAGATTTGGTTCGAGATCGAAGCCCATGCCTGTGATGCACAGGCGGAATTGGGCATCATCCCCAAAGAGGCCGCCAAAGCCGTTTGGGACCGTGGGGCCTTCGAGGTTGACCGCATCGACGCCATCGAAGCGGAAGTAAAGCACGATGTGATCGCCTTTCTTACCAATCTGGCCGAGCATGTGGGGCCCGAAGCGCGCTTTGTGCATCAGGGCATGACCTCGTCGGATATTCTGGATACCTGTTTTAACATCCAGCTTGTACGCGCCGCCGACCTGATGCTTGCGGATCTGGATAAGCTGCTGGGGATTTTGGAACGCCGCGCCCATGAACACCGCGACACGGTCACCATCGGGCGCAGCCACGGCATCCACGCCGAGCCCACCACCTTCGGGCTGAAACTGGCCCAAGCCTATGCGGAATTCAGCCGCGCCAAAACACGCCTTCAAAATGCCCGCGAAGAAGTGGCCACCTGCGCCATTTCCGGCGCTGTGGGCACCTTCGCCAATATCGATCCACGGGTAGAAAGCTATGTGGCGGATAAATTGGGTTTGGCCATTGAGCCCATCTCCACGCAGGTTATCCCCCGCGACCGCCATGCCATGTATTTCGCAACTCTTGGGGTCATTGCCAGTTCCGTTGAACGGTTGGCAACCGAGATCCGCCATTTGCAGCGCACCGAGGTTCTGGAAGTGGAAGAATATTTCTCACCCGGCCAAAAGGGCAGCTCGGCCATGCCCCATAAACGCAATCCGGTGCTTACGGAAAATCTTACCGGTCTTGCCCGTATGGTGCGGTCTTACGCCATGCCTGCCATGGAAAATGTGGCGTTGTGGCATGAACGGGATATTTCCCATTCCTCCGTTGAACGCATGATCGGCCCCGATGCCACCGTGACACTGGATTTCGCTTTGGCCCGGTTGGCGGGGGTAATGGACAAGTTGCTGATTTATCCCGACCGTATGCGCGCCAATATGGACCGTTTGGGCGGTCTGGTAAATTCCCAACGCGTTTTGCTGGCCCTCACCCAAAAAGGCGTCAGCGTGAAGATGCGTATCGGCTGGTGCAGCGCAATGCCATGAAAGTGTGGGACAGCAATGGCCATGCACATCTGCTGGACCTTTTGAAACATGATACGGAGATCGCAGAGAAATTCGCCCCCGGTGAATTGGAGGCTCTGTTCGATCTGGGCTATCACACCAAGTCCGTGGACGTTATTTTCAAAAGAATTTTCGGCCAGTAGAGAACCGGGAAAAATGTTCAGCTTTGCTTAACAGCCTAAAGATAAGCTCATGGTGATTGATGAAACGACATCATGGGCTTTATTTTGCACGCGGAACAAACATTGCCACCCGAAAATCAAGCGGCAAAGCTGGCGCTGGCGGCCCATTTCCGGGCAGAAACCGGAAACATGCCCTTTCGTCTCCTCATTCTTGCCGCCCTATCCCTCCTTTTCACAATGGGATCGGAAACATCCTGGCCAATTTTGTGGGGTCTGATCACCTTATGCGCAGAGCTTGCTGCCTTTCTCCTGACTCTACCGACACGTCGAAATCTTCACCTTCTCAAAAATTTAACCCCTGCTCGCCTCCTTGTGGATATAAGCGGGGTCGCTCTCGTAATCCTGTGGTGTTCCGGCGCTGTCCTGTTTTATTTTGAAGAGTCGGAAGCGGCCCGTCTGACAAGCCTTCTCTCGCTGTCGGCCATTGGTATGACCGTGGCGCTCCAGCCTTCACGTCTTCTCATTGCATCCTACCTCTGCGCAGGGATCCCCAGTTTGGCCATCATCTGGCTGAGTTGGAACAGCATTGAAATTCTTTATGGAAATATCCAGTTTGCTGTTGCGATGATGGTCACGGGAAATATCTTCCTTCTTACCGTGATGACCCGGCAGTCCGGCGCAGCTCTTTTCCGGGGGCAGATCCGACAAGCGGAACTGATCGCAGACCTGAAAACCGCGCGGGATGAAGCAGAAAGCCGCCGTGTGGAGGCAGAGGAATTGGCCCGCACCAAAGCAGATTTCATTGCCGTCATGAGCCATGAAGTGCGCACACCATTGAACGGCGTTCTGGCAATGGCCGACAGCCTGATGCACAGCCCGCTTACCGAAGCGCAAAAGCGCCAGGTCCGAACTATCCACAATTCAGGCAGTATTTTGCTAAATGTTGTGCGCGATATCCTTGATCTATCCCGCTCTGATGCGGGGAAGATGAGCATCCGGTCAGAACCGGTGGATTTACAATCGCTTTTTAGCCCCGGACTCGATTTATGGTGGGACAGAGCCCAAGAACTGGGGCTTGGTTTCTCGATCAAAAGCGCACCGGATGTGCCCCGATATATCCGCTGCGATGAAACCCGTTTGTTGCAAATTCTGTTCAATTTGCTCGCCAATGCTTTGAAATTCACCCCGGATGGAGAAATCCGTCTGGAAGTTTCACGGACAAGTCTGCCAACAGGGGATGGCTTATTGTTTCGCATTTGCGACACCGGAATCGGAATTGCCCCGAAAGACCAAAACCGTATTTTTGGACGCTTTACCCAAGTGGAAACCCATGCCGCCCGCCGGCATGATGGCACGGGGCTCGGTCTTGCCATCACCAAAGAGCTGGTGTCCCTGCTTGGGGGAGAAATCGGGGTTGAAAGCAGCATCGGATCGGGGTCTGTCTTTTATTTCACCATAGCGCTTGAGCAAATTGGCGAAGAACCCCTGCATTTGCTGCCTGTAAAAGGCTCAAAGCGCCCGGCCCCGCCCCCGGACCGCTCTGAACCGGCCCCTGAAAAGGCATCACCGCCCCCCGAACAAACAGCCGATGAAACGTCTTATTCCTTCTTGGTTGCCGATGATAACCCCACCAATCTAAGGGTGATGGAAGCTATCCTTGCCTGCTATAAAGGCTCGATCCATTGTGTGGAAAATGGCGTCCAAGCGGTGGAGGCCTTATCGAAAGAAGGTCATTATGATCTGGTTTTCATGGATATGCGCATGCCGGTGATGGATGGATTGGAAGCCATGCGGCGAATCCGCGCCACGGAGGGCGGCCTTACCATTCCCATCATCGCATTGACCGCCAATGCCAATCAGTCCGATGAAGCGGCCTGTCTCAAGGCCGGGGCCGATGCCTATCTGACCAAGCCCATCGACACACAAATGCTTTACGCGCTTGTAAAACGCCTGCTCAAGCCGTCAGAAAAGACCGCAATCCCCCACCAAACAGGCGCATAATCACAGTCTTGGGAAAAATCCCTGGGAGAAAGAAAGCCCCTTGAGCCAAGGCTCAAAGGGCTTTCCGTCATCGCTTATGCCTTGTGCGGCTTATCCAAGTTCTTTCATGATTTGATTGCGGGCTTCTTCCATACATTCCTGCAAGCGGTGCTCCACCTGATGGGTGCTGATTTCTATGCCCTTGGCCTGAAAATCGGCGGAAACCTTCCGGATTACATCCGCATCGCCCACTTCTTCAAAATCAGCTTCGATCACTGATTTTGCATAATTTGTGGCATCATCACCGCTTAATCCCAGCTTTTCGGCCGCCCATAAACCAAGGAGCTTGTTCCGACGCATGGCGGCTTTAAACCGCAATTCTTCATCATGTGCGTATTTTCGTTCGAAATTCTGTTCGCGGTCGTTGAAATCGGTCATCGCTTGCCCTCGGCCAATAATTAGCAGTCATTTGCATTTAAGCAGTCTTGGAAACAATCGCAACCATCACAAGACTTGACGAACGGCTTCAATGCCGCTTTTTTGGGGGACGTGGTGATTTGGTCCGACCGGCTTGCGGCCACGTTAAATAAGCATGCTAAAATGGTTGGGGTTCGCCTCGACAATTCGTGCGCCGGTCGGGGACATGGGTTTACCAATGAAAAAGGCGCAACCATCATGAAAAATAAAACCGGCCTTGATCGGGCCATCACAGAAAACTGGCAACCATCCACTCGCCTTATAAGGGGCGGCACCTTGCGCAGTAATTTTGGCGAAACCTCTGAAGCGATCTTCATGACATCGGGCTTTGCCTATGAAACGGCGCAAAGCGCCAAGGCGCGTTTCGATGGCGAGGAAGAGGGCTTCACCTATTCCCGGCAGGGCAATCCCACCGTTGCCATGTTTGAAGAACGCATGGCGCTTTTGGAAGGCGCAGAAGCCGCGGCCGCCACAGCCAGCGGCATGGCCGCCATGAATGCCGCACTTTTGGGGCAGGTTCACGCCGGCGATCATGTGGTTGCAGCCAAAGCGCTGTTTGGATCATGCCGCTGGATGATCGACGAATTGCTGCCCCGCTATGGTGTGGAAACCACCATTGTGGAAGGGCCGGATATGGAGGCATGGAAACGCGCCGTCAAACCCAATACCAAGCTGTTTTTTCTGGAATCGCCGTCCAATCCCACATTGGAACTGATCGACATCGAATCCGTTGCCGGGATCGCCCATGAAGCCGGGGCACGCTTGGTGGTCGATAATGTATTTGCCTCTCCGGTATTGCAAAAGCCGTTGGAATTGGGGGCCGATGTGGTGTGCTATTCCGCCACCAAGCACATTGATGGACAAGGCCGCACTTTGGGCGGCGTGGTTTTGGGATCAAAGGCCATCATACTGGACGAACTCGGGCCATTTTTGCGCCATACCGGCCCCACTTTATCACCGTTCAACGCATGGCTTTTGCTGAAATCTTTGGAGACCATTGAGCTGCGGGTCGATGCCATGTGCGACCGGGCGGATTTTCTGGCCCAAACCCTTGCGCAAGCAGGCATCAAAACGGTGCATCCAAGCCTGCCCGATTTTGCCTATGCTGATCTTGCGAAAAAGCAAATGCGCCGGGGCGGCACGGTTGTCACCTTCACCCTGCCCGGCGGCGCGGATCAAGCCTTCCGCTTTCTGAATGCCTTGGAAGTCATTGATATTTCCAACAATCTGGGGGATTCCCGCTCTATTGCAGCCCATCCATGGACCACCACCCATAAGGCTTTGGACGAAGCGACCCGCCTTCAAATGGGCATTACAGACGGCATGATCCGCCTGTCGGCCGGTCTGGAAGATGCACAGGATCTGGCGCGCGATCTTTTACAAGCCCTTGACGCCAGCAAGGGAGCGGTGTCCAGATAAACTGACCAAATTTGGCCGGGGCAGGAGCCACGTCGATGAAACAAGCCAATCCCATATCACGACCGGGGCGTTTATTCTATTCTCGCACCGTGGCCCTGCTGACAATTCTGGTTCTGAGCTATTTATCTTATCTCATCACCGCGCCCTTTTTGTCCCCTCTGGCCTGGGCGGCTATATTGGCATTTTTGCTGCATCCCCTTTATGTGCGCTTAGCCGCAAAAATAGGGGCCAGACGCAATTTTGCCGCCCTTGCTATCACTTTATTGACCACAATCTTCCTGATCGGGCCTTTATCCATTCTGCTCGCAAGTTTTGCCTCGCAAGCCGCAGAATTGATGGCCGCCCTTCAGAAAAGCAACACCGAAAATCCCGAATCCCTCGTCTTCTGGCTGCACTCCACATCCCCCATCGCGCCGTTGATTGATCGGTTTCAGACGTCTTTCGATATCAGTTTCCAAGATATGGATCGCTGGGCCGCCGAAGGTATCCAGAAAGGGCTGGAAGGCTTATTTCCTTTAGCGGAAAAGTGTTTATCGGCGCCCTTGGAACCATCACATCTTTTTCCATCATGCTGTTCATGCTGTTTTTCATTTTGCGCGATGGCAGCGTGATGCTCGGATACAGCAAAGCGCTGGTGCCCTTATCCGATGAACGCACCGACCAACTGTTCAACCGGATCGCGGATGTGATCTATGCCGTTGTCTTCGGGACGATTGTTACCGCCCTTATACAAGGCGCCCTAACAGGCTTGGCTTTGGCGGTGGTGGGTATTCCCGCCCCGGTGGTTTTTGGCGTGCTGGCGGCTATTTTTTCTTTGCTTCCCATTGGCGGCACTGCCATCGTTTGGCTACCGGCTTGCCTCTATCTTTTGGCCAGCAATCAATGGGGCGCGGCCATCGGGCTTGGGCTTTGGGGAATGCTTTTGGTGGGAACCATCGATAATTTTTTGCGCCCACTTTTGGTATCCAGCCGCGGCCATGTGGGAACCTTACTGGTTTTTATCGGCGTTTTGGGCGGCATCACGGCCTTCGGTATGGTGGGTTTGTTGCTTGGGCCGGTGATTTTGGCTCTCAGCATCGCCTTGCTGCGCTTTACCCGAGAACAAAGAGAAGCAGAATCCCAACCTCTGCCTCCCTCTTCCTGATAGACGAACAGCACCCCCTAGTCCGCCACGGTTTCTTCCACCTTCTTCTGTTGTGCCTGCCTGATCACAGCACGCAACGCCCCCCAGTCGATGGGTTTGGAAAGATAACCATCCATGCCTGCGTTCAGACAGGCCTCTCGATCTCCGGGCATGGCATTGGCTGTCAGGGCGACAATCTGCACGCCCCTCACATGTGGGTCACTGGATGTCCGGATCGACCGGGTGGCCGTCATGCCATCCATATCCGGCATGTTTATATCCATCAAAACAAGATCATAGACCTTATTATTCAGGGCATCCAAAGCCTCGCCACCATTGGACACGAGGTCCACTTGATGGCCCCATTTCTGGCCGATCCCGCCAAGGATCTGGCGATTGACCGCGCTATCATCGGCCACCAAAATGGCAAGACTTGGCGCTGTGCCATCTTCTTTATCATTTTGAACCGGCTTATCGGGGCGGGGAAATTGGCGTTGCGGTGTTTCAACCGCCTTACATGGCACCGTAAACCAGATGGTGCTGCCCAATCCTATGGCGCTTTTACAGCCCATCTCCCCTCCCATCAAATCAACGATCTGACGGCAAATAGACAGTCCCAATCCGCTGCCACCATATTTGCGGCTGGTGGATGAATCCGCTTGCGAAAAACGCTCGAACAACCGGGCGCAGGTTTCCGGCCCCATGCCGATGCCGGTATCCGTCACCTCCACAGAGAGTTTATACTCTCCAATTTCTGCCTTTACATGCCGGGCAATCACACAAACAGCCCCGCTTTCAGTGAATTTAATGGCATTTCCAACCAGATTTGCCAGAATCTGGCGCATCCGGAACGGATCACCCACACACCATTGGGGCACATCCGAAGCAATGGACGTGGTCAGCATCAGCCCCTTTTCCAAAGCGCGAGGGCGCATCAGCTCTGTAATATCCCTGATCGTTTCGGAAATCTGATATGGCTTTTCTTCCAGATAAAGCGCCCCTGCCTCCAGCTTTGAATAATCAAGAACATCATTCAAAATCGTCAGCAGGCTGTCCGCTGAACGCAGGGCCGTCTTGGCACGCTGCACTTGTTCCGATGGCATGTCTTCGGTCAGCATCAGGCGCAGCATCCCCATAACACCGCTCATGGGGGTTCTGATTTCATGGCTCATATTGGCAAGAAAAATGGATTTGGCCTGATTGGCTTTTTCCGCGGCATCCACCGCTTTTTCAAGGTCCAGAGTACGTTGACGCACCTTGCTGTCCAATGAATGGAACAACTCCGCCAATTGCTCGGACATATGTTTGAAGCGCCGTGCCAATGTCCCGATTTCATCCTGCCGATCCACCGGAAGGGCATCATGGGCTTCTACCGCCGATGCCGAGAAATCTCCGCTTCCAAGGCGATCCACCGCCAAGGCAAAAGCGTTCAAGGGCTGCGATATACGCGTGCGGATCAGCAAGAAAACAATCACGCCGATCACAAGAATAGCCCCAAGACCAGTGATAATCACACTCCAGGCAGCCATTTGGGCCGGGCGTTCGATTTGGGCGCGGGGCAAGGCAATCACAAAGGTCCAATCCGGCCCATTGATCCGGCTCACGGAAAACAGAAAATCTTCATCGTCATTATCAAGCACCTCCCCGCCTTTTTCCGGCGTTACCGCCACCAACTGCCGATAAAGATCCGCACGGTCATATGTTTTTTCAGCCCCCAAGGACTGCGCTGATTGCGGATCTCCCTGTGCCGGATGGGCAACGATGTCGCCCTCTTTTGTGAGGATGAAATTATGTGCCTTCGCCAATCGATCTTCCAAGGCATTCGACAACAAGGAATTGAGAAAAATCGAATTGCCCCACGCCCCGAAAAAGTCTCCATCCACATCGATGGGCGTCTGGCAGCCTGTGGTCAGGGTGTCCCCTGTCAGGTCATAAAGAACACGGCGCAATTTGGTGCAGCGGGTTTCCCGTTCGGGATTAGTGCTTTGCAAGGAGTTGGTTACGAATTCTTCATTGTGAAAATCAAAATCCGGCGGGGCATCCTTACGATAATATAACAATTTATCATCGCGGGCCGGACCAAAGATGATCAGATCATTACGTGGCGTGAAGAAATAGAAATTATCGATCAGTGTCAGATTGGCCTCGCCGAAAGACCGCACCACATCCAATGCCACCAAAAAACGGCGCTTTTCTTCTTCTTCAAACGCCTCGCCTTGAGAGAGAAAGGCCCCAACACCATAAATCTTCTGGGCAGGCGCGGGCATGAAGCCCGTATATAAAGCTTCATTGCTGCGCCTTGTTCCATCGGCTTGCAGCGGAAAATAAAAATCGAACAATGGATCAATGAGAGCCGGATCTTGGGGCAGCAGCGCCAAGCGGGCACGAAAGGCTTCGGAGGCAGAAAGATGCAGGCGCTCAAGAGAAGAATAAAGGGCGCCTTCCCTGTCTGTGCGTTCTGAAGAATAACTTTCCAGATGATCAATGGCTTGCGCGTAAAAAGCCAATTTCACCCGGACAAAAACCGCAATCGACATGGCAAAAATTACCAAAGCGACGGTCAATATCGTTGGGAAAATGGCTTTATTCGCAAGAGAATCTTTCAATTCCACCCCCATCCTATGTCGCAACTTTATAAGCCCTGCATGCTATTTGCATAATATGCGACAAGAATTGAACAAAGGTTTTATTATTTTCATAAAATCAGCCCCCATCACCACCGATATGCACCTCCGACAGAGTGCCCATAGCCGGCTCAGCATCAACGATTCATCATCCTTACGCTTAAAGTTCTATGTTTTGCTTAATGTGCCCGTAAAAACTTTGTATCCCTATATTGCCGCCGGACAGCACAATCGCCACTGTGCGTCCACGGGCATCGAAACGCCCCGATAACAAGGCAGCCAAAGCCACAGCCCCGCCCGGCTCTACCACCAGTTTCAGCTGCTCGAAGGCGAATCTCATAGCATCGATCACCTCGGCATCGGAAACGGCAAGGCCGCCATCCAGCAAGCGCATATTATGATCGAATGTCAAAAGGCCGGGGGACGGCGATAAAAGCGCATCACAGATGGACCGAGCGTCTGCGGCATTGGTGACCCGCTCCCCCAATCTCAAGGACCGTGCCGTATCGTCAAACCCTTCAGGCTCCACCCCGAATATAGCCAAAGAGCCAAAATCATGCTTCAAGGCCGTGGCACTTCCCGCCATCAGCCCGCCACCGCCAACAGGCAACAGGGCCGCATCGGGCCGAATATCACGCGCTGTCATTTGCTGCACAATTTCCAGCCCCACCGTGCCTTGGCCCGCAATGATAAACGGATCATCATAAGACGGCACCAAAATCGCCCCGGACTCCGCACATAAATCCCGTGCAATGCTTTCCCGGTTTTCCTGATACCGATCATAAAGAATGACCTCGCCCCCCAAAGACAGGGTATTTTCCCGCTTCATAGGCGGCGCATCTTTGGGCATCACAATACGCGCTTTTATTCCCAAACGCCGTGCCGCTTCAGCCACCCCTTGCGCGTGATTACCCGAAGAGAAAGCCACCACGCCCAATGCTTTTTCCGCCTCTGTCAGCCGCGACAAGCGGTTATAGGCCCCGCGAATTTTAAAAGATCCGGTCCGTTGCAAACATTCTGCCTTTATCAAGACGCGCCCGCCCACCCGATCATTCAACCGCGCATTTTCTATCAAGGGCGTGCGGATGCTGACCCCTTGAAGCCGGGCGGCAGCGCTTTCAATATCGGCAGGGCTGATCCGTTTCATTGCATCTTGCGGGCTGGGCATCGGCACACACTCGTTATTTGGCGTCAGATGATGGTCTAGGCTTTTTTGGCTCCATTGCCAAAACGGTTTCCCAGCTGCAACAGCACGGGAAGAACGATCAAAGTGGTCAGCAAGGTAAAGCCAATGGCCAGCATCAACAATTCCCCCATACTGGCCGTGCCCCGATGCGATGACAGCGCCAAAGACCCGAAAGACCCAATGGTGGTCAAGGCACTGAGCAGCACCGCACGCGGCGTGCTGGTTGAAAAGACAGCGGTGGCCTTCCCGCCATCTTGTGCCAGATGGCGGGCGCGCATCACCAGATGAATGGCGCTGTCCACCCCAAGACCGATCAGCAAAGGCAAAACGATCACATTGGCGAAATTGAAGGGCCGATCAAGCCACACACCCATAGCCGCTGTCAGCAAGCCCGCCAGCACAAGCGGCAACAGCACCATCAAGACAAAGCCAACCCGCCGCACCAAGGCAAAGATCAGCAAAGCGGCCAAAGCCAAAGCCGTGATCGTGGCTTGTATCATCGCGTGCGACACCACATCCCCTGCCGCCAGGACCGACACCGCCCCACCAGACAATGCCGGATTGACCTGCGACACCTCATCCACAAAGGCCCGCCGCGCTTTGGGATCGCGCACATCTTCTTTGGGCAAAACCTCGACCCGCACCAGACCGTTCTCAGACACATAACGGGCGCGAATATCGGGGGGCAATGTCTCCAATGTTACGGGACGCGCCGTCAATTGCAGGCGCAAGCGTTCAATCTGCATGGGGAAAAACCGCATCAGCTGGCGGTCCAATTCAGTATATAAAACCGGAGCCTCGCGCGCGGCATTGGAAAAATCGTCCAGAGCTTTAAAAAGCTGCTGTGCGGCTATGCCCCGTTCTGTCCCCGCATCGGTTTCGGCAATGGCTTTCGCCCCGTCCATCAAACGGCCAACTGCCCTTTCGGCCGCTTCTTGATCGGGGTTGGTGCGGGCCATCATGCGGTCTTCCAGATCATCACCTTCTATTAAAACAAAGGCCATATCGCCCGCCAGAAAATCAATCTCGTCCAGCTTGAGATCCTGATCTTCCGGCACAAAGCTATCAAGGCTGATCGTTGTGCGAACCGCAGGCTTTTCTTTTACCGCTGCGGTAAAGGCCTGAGCAGCTTCATGATCCGGGGCAAGATAATTCAAGCGATAAGGCACATCCTGGTCGCGGTCGAACAACAATTCAAAAGCCAGCACGGCCAAAGATTGGGGATCGCGCAAATTCATCGGGTCCGCGTCAAAGCGCACATTCGGAAGGGCCGTTGCCGCCACAAGGCTCAAAAGAACCGTCCCTCCGGCAAGGCCATAGGTGATCCGGCGCCGCCATAAAGACGGCTCTTTCACCGGCGGCAAGGCATTGGGCGGCGGCGCGGTCTTTGGCCATAAAGCCAGACAGGCAGGGATAAGGGTGATGGCCACGGCAAAAGCGATCAAAACCCCGATGCCGGAAATGATGCCCAATTGCGCCATGCCGACAAAGCGCGTGGGCACAAAGGCGAAAAAGGCAAAAGATGTGGTCACCGTTGCCAGAAACAGCGCCGGCCCAACTTCGGAAATGGCGGCGGCCATGGCTGCGAAATGATCCGCATGCCGGCCCCGTTGTTCGCGGTATTGCAGCAAAAGATGAATGGCAAAATCGATCCCAAGGCCGATCAGCAGCACCGTAAAAGCGATCGACACAAGGTTCAGTTCACCAATGGCAAGGGCCGCAAAACCGGCGGTAAGGATAATCGACACCACAAGCCCCAAAAGCGCCGACAAAACAAACTGCCAGCGCCGAAGGCCGATCATCAACAAGGCTGCCACCAGAATCAGTGACACAAGCGCCGAAATCTCGATCCCTTGAGACACGCTTTTCAGTTCTTCGGTGCGCAAAACCGGATCACCGGTCAGCGCAATATCCGCCGCCTCCACAATCTCGTCCGGCAAGCTGTCGATGGCGGCGCGTACCGCATCCACAGCCGCCCGCGCCGGCTGCAAGGATTGATAATCAAGGATGGGATGGATCACCAAAACCCGCTGGTTGATGGCATCGTCACGCCCGAACATATGCTGCCAAGAAAGGGGCCGCTTTTCGCCTTGCAAAAGCGCATCGATAACATCGGCCACTTCCCGATAAGCCCCCGCTACCATCGGCAGGCCGATGCCTTCTTCGCTGGCTTGCGCGGCGCGGCTCAACTGGGTGAAGAACCCCTCGATACCGGGATTGTCCATCAATTCCCGCAGCAAAGGCCCGGAACTGGACATCTTGCTGGACATATCGATTAAATCGCCCAGATCCAGAAACAACAGGCCTTGCCGTTGAAAAAACGGATCGCTGGCAGGGGAAAAGACATCTTGAAACAAATCGCGGCGGGTTTTCAAACTATCCGCCAATGCGCCGGTCACATAATCGGCTTCATCCGGCGTATCGGCACGCACGATCACCAGAATCTGGTTCTTCAGATTAGGAAAGGCATCATCCATGGCCCGTGCGTTCACCCGGAAAGGCTCGCGGCCATCGATCATCTCGGAACTGTCGGTGTTGATTTTAAGATCGTTAAGAGCGGCAAATATCGCCAAACCGGTCAACAGCGCCAAAGCCATCAGCGCCAAAGCAGGATGTCTGCCGATCCCCCCGACCCAATGTAGCAGGGCCTTTTCGATCACTCGTTCCGTTCCCTGACGCACCTTCATCTATCCCATCAATTCACGAGAGCACAGTATCCCACCGGCGGTATGAGCATAAGCTGAACATAAAGCTGCGCTGATCCGGCGCCCAAAGCTTCGGCTTTAATGATCGCTTTCCACCAGCATGTCTTCACGCACTCCGGTTTTTACGGCCAAACCTTCGGCTGTGATCGTAATGGACTGCGGCCAATTGGCCCGTGCCAGCCCCTTGCGTTCCAATGCCGCCCACACATTGGCATTGCTCAACCCGCTGGCAAATCTGTTGGACACGGAAAAACGCCCCACATGCACATGATCTCCATGGGCATGAGGCATTTGAAAAAGCGTTACCTCACCCGTTTCTTCATTGGCCGAGGCCATATCCGATTGCTCGGCCAGTTCTTGCAATAAAGCAAGAGTCCGTAATTGCAATTTGTTCAGTCTCGTCGGTGCCATGAATGCGCCCCTTTCTCCGGGTCGTTATCGGGTGAGAGAATAGGCCGCTCTTTCACCCGACAAAAGGCGGGAAAGCAATTCTTTTCTTGGACAAAACGGCGCATCCATCGTTATCTATGGATTTACAACCTAGCAATCCATGAAAGACACAGTAAGAATATCACATAGATAACGCGCTAAATGGGTCAACTTAACCGATGCAAAAGGAAAAATAGCATCGGTTTTCGTTGAATCCTTGCGCTGACTGAATTAGGTCACAAGTCGGTTTCGCGCATGCACCAAAGGGGCGCAAGGAAAAATGGCACATCTAACGCATCTCCGTCGTCTGGAAGCGGAAAGCATCCGTATCATCCGGGAAGTGGCCGCCGAGTGCCGCAATCCGGTGATGCTGTTTTCCATCGGCAAGGATTCCATGGTGATGCTGCATCTGGCGCGGAAGGCGTTTTATCCGTCTCCACCGCCCTTCCCGATCCTGCATGTGGATACCACATGGAAATTCCGCGAGATGATCGAATTCCGAGATCGCATCGCCAAGGAATGGAACCTGAATCTGATCGTTCATATAAATGAAGATGGTGTGAAACAGGGCATCGGTCCTATTTCGCATGGCTCTGCCATTCATACGGACATCATGAAAACCCAAGGGTTAAAGCAGGCTTTGGATAAATACGGCTTTGATGCCGCTTTTGGCGGAGCGCGGCGGGATGAGGAAAAATCCCGTGCCAAGGAACGGATTTTCTCTTTTCGATCGGCGCAGCATCGCTGGGACCCGAAAAATCAACGGCCCGAACTGTGGAGCACCTACAACACCCGCATCCACAAAGGCGAAAGCGTGCGCGTCTTCCCCATATCCAATTGGACAGAACTGGATGTGTGGCAATATATTTATCAGGAAGATATCCCCATCGTGGATCTGTATATGGCCGCCAAGCGCCCCGTTGTGGAGCGCGATGGCGCCTTGATCATGGTGGATGATGAGCGCTTTTTGCTGCATCCGGGCGAAACACCGCAAGAACGCATGGTGCGCTTCCGCACTTTGGGCTGTTATCCACTGACTGGCGGGATCGATTCCGATGCCACCGATCTTCCGGGTATCATCATGGAAATGCTGGTGTCGCGTACATCTGAACGGCAAGGCCGCGTGATCGACCGCGATCATGGCGCTCGATGGAAAAGAAAAAGCAGGAAGGCTATTTCTAATGCACGAGCCCCTGACCAAAAACTCCGATGCGCTGACCGCCTATTTGAAAGAGCAAGAAGCCAAGGATCTGCTGCGCTTTATCACATGCGGCAGTGTGGATGATGGAAAGTCCACATTGATCGGCCGCCTGCTGTTCGATTCCAAAATGATCTTTGAAGATCAGCTTGCCGCTCTGGAAAGCGACAGCAAAAAAGTCGGCACCACCGGCGATGACATGGACCTTGCCCTGTTGCTCGATGGCCTTGAAGCCGAACGCGAACAAGGCATCACCATCGATGTCGCTTATCGC
The DNA here is from genome assembly GCF_008579125.1 of Iodidimonas gelatinilytica. Taxonomy (NCBI): domain Bacteria; kingdom Pseudomonadati; phylum Pseudomonadota; class Alphaproteobacteria; order Iodidimonadales; family Iodidimonadaceae; genus Iodidimonas; species Iodidimonas gelatinilytica. The sequence continues at coordinate 86,393 of NZ_BKCL01000005.1, forward strand.
TTTTTTGCCACGGACAAGCGCCGGTTCATCGTTGCCGACACCCCCGGCCATGAACAATATACCCGCAATATGGCCACCGGTGCCTCCACCGCCGATGCGGCTGTGATCTTGCTGGATGCGCGCAAAGGGATCTTGACCCAAACCCGCCGCCACAGCTTCATCTGTTCCTTGCTTGGCGTGCGCAACATCGTGCTGGCTGTCAACAAGATGGATCTGGTGGACTATTCCCGCGAGGTGTTTGAGAAAATCCGCGAGGATTATGAAGCCTTTGCAAAAACGGTCGGTTACGACAATGTCACCTGCATTCCGCTATCGGCATTGAAGGGCGATAATGTGCTGCGTTCGTCGCCGCAATTGGCCTGGTACAACGGCCCCACCCTCTTGGCCGAACTGGAAACCATCCGCCTTGGCGAAGACGAGGATCTCAAGCCTTTCCGCTTTCCCGTTCAATGGGTGAACCGCCCCAATCTGGATTTCCGCGGCTTTTCCGGCACCATTGCCGGTGGCGCCGTGGCCGTTGGCGATGAAGTGGTGACCCTGCCCAGCGCCAAGACCAGCAAGATCAAATCCATTGTCACCTTCGGTGGCACATTGCCCCGCGCAGGAACAGGCGAAGCCGTTACCCTGACCTTGGAAGACGAAATCGATATTTCTCGTGGCGATATGATCTGCCACCGGGAAGACCGCGCCAGCCTGTCCGATCAGTTTGAAGTCAAAATCGTCTGGATGTCCGATGAGGCCCTGATGCCCGGACGTCCCTATCTGTTCAAGGGGGCCGCCAACACCGCCTCTATGGTGGTGACACGGCTCAAACATTCGATCAATGTCAACACGCTGGAGCAGATGGCCACCAAACGTCTGATGCTCAATGAAATTGGCGTCGCCAATATCAGCCTTGACCGGCAGATTGCCTTTGATCCTTATAAGGACAATCGGGAAACCGGCAGCTTCATCATCATCGACAAGCTGACCAACAACACTGTCGGCGCCGGCATGATCGATTTCGGATTGCGCAGAGCCAGCAATATCCATTGGCAAGCGGTGGATGTGAACAAAGCCGCTCGTGCGAGATGAAAACGCAAAAGCCCGCCGTTCTGTGGTTCACCGGGCTTTCGGGATCAGGCAAATCCACCATCGCCAATCTTGTGGAAAAGCGCCTGCATACGGCGGGGAAACACACCTATATGCTGGATGGCGACAATGTGCGCCACGGGCTGAACAAGGATCTGGGCTTCACCGAAGAAGACCGGGTGGAAAATATTCGCCGGGTGGCCGAAGTGGCCCGCTTGATGGCCGATGCGGGGCTGATCGTTCTGGTATCCTTCATCTCGCCTTTCCGTTCCGAGCGGCGAATGGCCCGCGATCTTTTGGACGATGGCGAATTCCATGAAGTGTTCGTGGATACACCTTTGGAAATTTGCGAACAACGCGATCCCAAAGGGCTTTATAAAAAGGCCCGCAGTGGCGACATCAAGAATTTCACAGGCATCGACAGCCCTTATGAACTGCCGGAATCCTGTGAGCTGACCTTAAAAACAGCCACCATGTCCGCCGAAGATTGTGCCGAAGCGGTGATGGATTATCTTGATGGACTGATGATCTCGTAACCTGCCCCATAAGGGGTCCAGAAAAATTTACCGCTACACAGCGTTTTGCTGTGCGGCGGCTTTTTTATCGCATTATGGCTATCGCCGCTGATGAATGTGCGGCCTAAGACAGATTGTCTTCCGTCAGAGCCATCACCCGATCCTTGGGGAAGGTCACGGTAAAACAGCTGCCCTTTCCCAATTGGGAGTCAAGCGTCACCACCGCCCCGTGCAATTCAGCCAAATGTTTCACCAATGGCAAACCAAGGCCACTGCCGGGATGCTCGCGTGACAGCGTATTGTCTACCTGCTGAAAGGCCTGGAACACCAATTCCTGATCTTTTTCATCAATGCCAATCCCCGTATCGCGCACACAGGTAACGATATGCCCGTCCAGATACTGGAATGTCACTGTCACTTTGCCGTCTTCAGGGGTGAATTTGATGGCATTGGACAACAGATTGAACAGAATTTGCCGCATGGCCCGCATTTCCGCCCATAAATGCGGCAGATCAGAGGGAGCATCAATTTCTATGGTAACCTTTGCCTCTTCCGCCATGGGCCTGCATTGAGACACCGCCGATTGCGCCAGAAACTCCAGATCGATGCTTTCCTCATGCAATTCATAGCGACCGGCTTCAATGCGCGACAAATCCAGAATCCCGGAAATCAATCCCAGCAAATGCCGGCCACTTTCCAGAATCAACGCACCATATTCCCGCATGGTTTCCGTCTGTATATGCATATCCGTGCGGCTGATCAGCTCTGCAAAACCAATGATGGAATTAAGCGGCGTGCGCAGTTCATGGCTCATCACCGCCAGAAATTGGGATTTGGCATGATTGGCCCCTTCCGCTTGTCGGCGGGCGCTGATCAGTTCCATTTCCTGCTGTTTTAAAGCCGTGATATCCGCATGGGTACTCACAAGCCCACCGCGAGAGGTCTTCCGGACCATGGTTTGCACCCACCGCCCATCCGACAATTGCTCGATAAAGGCATTGACGCTTTCGCTTTCAGGCATGCGCCCATGAGGGAAAAAATTACGAAACTGCCCATTAGCAAGCTGTAATTCACCATCAGCGCTATAGATTGCGAAGGCTTCTCCTGTGTTTTCAATGGCATCACTCAACTGGGTATGAGCCATTTTCAACGCTTGCTTGGTCCGCAAGGAGTCCAGAAATGTTCTATGATTGCGAAAGGCGACATATCCCAGCGCCAGTACGAATGCGATCAACAAAAGGCCTATCGCTTTGCTTTCCATGGAAGGTTGCGCCAAAAGACGGATGATTGACGGCGGCAGCGCCAGCATGGAAAAGCCGATGCAATGGACAGGCAAAGGGGTGAGAGAGGCCACCACACCGGTGGTCAGGCCCATTGTCACCAATGCCATGAAGGTATGGCCAAAACTGTTTTCTGGTGCCACGAACAAGAAATCTACGCAGCCCCACATCGCACCCATATATAAGGTAAAAACCAAAGAGGACCGCAAAGACCGGCCCTTCATCATTTTCAGGTCGAGTTTTTTCTGGATGGAAAGCGCCTTTTGCAAACTATAGAGCGAAGGCAGCACAACCATCAAAATCCAGAGGATAAGAAGCGGCATAAAAACGTGGCTATGCAGAACAAAAGTGACCATAAAGGCCACAATGATGCTCATGATCGCCATCATCGGCACAAAGGCAAGCAGATGAAGAAATTGATTGCGACGGAGCAACCGCCTGGGAATAAAAATATCTGGGTGCGCATCCGGCCATGAGGCCACGCTATCCGACTGATCTTGCTTTACACGCATCAAGACGCCCTCTGAAACACCACATATAAGGACCGTCTCATTCTTGAGTAAATTTTGTTTAAAGAATTTCCAATAATGGGCCTTGGGGCGTTTTTAGGCGGCGGGACGTTTATAGGCGCTTATCGTGCCATCAATCCAGCCACCGCCCAAAACTTTATCACCCTCATAAAAAACAGCGGCCTGCCCCGGTGAAACGCCGGTTTCCGGCTTCAAAAGGCTGATCCGTACCATTTGGTCCGCTGAAAAATGCAGCAAAGCGGCAACGGGATCTTGGGTATTGCGGATACGCACCAGAACGGGCCGCTCTTCACCAGCGGCAAGCATGCCATCAAGCCAGTTGAATTCACGCACGGTAAAGCTGGCGGTTTCCAAGGCAGACCGTGGCCCCACAACAACCCGGCGGGCGTCCGGTTCCAGCTTTATCACATAAAGCGGGTCCGCTGTTCCGCCTACACCAATGCCCCGACGCTGGCCAATGGTATAATGCACAATGCCGTCATGCTGGCCCAAAACACGGCCGCTCAGATCAACAATATCACCGGGATCACACGCGCCGGGGCGCAAGCGCTCGATAACGCTGGCATAATTTCCCTGCGGCACAAAGCAAATGTCCTGACTGTCGGGCTTATCGGCCACGATCAGGCCGAAATCTTCCGCCAAAGCCCGCACATCCGGCTTCAAAAGCCCCCCCAGCGGGAAGCGCAAGAAATCCAGTTGCTCGCGGGTGGTGGAAAACAGGAAATAGCTTTGATCGCGGCGCTGATCGACGGCTTTATACATCTGCCAATGATCGCCATCCCGCATGGAACGCACATAATGGCCGGTGGCCAGACAATCGGCGCCCAAATCCCGCGCTGTTTGCAGCAAATCGCGAAATTTCACCCGTTCATTACAGCGGATGCAGGGAATAGGCGTTTCACCGCGCAAATAGCTGTCGGCAAAATCATCCATCACCGCTTCGGAAAAACGGCTTTCATAATCCAGAACATAATGCGGGATGCCCAAAGAGTCAGAAACCGTCCGGGCATCGTGAATATCCTGCCCGGCGCAACATGCCCCTTTTTTCTGAACGGCCAGCCCGTGATCATAAAGCTGCAAGGTAATACCGATCACCTCATAGCCCTGCCGGGCCAAAAGAGCCGCGGTCACAGAACTGTCCACACCACCGGACATGGCAACCACCACACGGGTATCGCCCGGCGCCCGGTCGAAACCGAGGCTGTTACAGCTACCAGGCGTCCATGAGGCCGCCTCGGCGATCAATTTGTCCAATATTGCGCTCACCCGCGGCAATATAAGGAATATCCCGAGAAACTCAACACACGGAAAAACAAGGTGCCCCGCATGGATGATGGCAGTGGGCAAAGGTGGGACCAACATATGGGCAGACTTTACCCGTGCACCAGCAAAACCGGAAACATACAGCGCAGGGTGAAAAAAAACTTATATTTAAAATCAATAAATTAAGAGAATTTTCAAAACTGGCCCGCTCTTTGCATATGAGATGGCGACAGAACGCATATGGGGTGGAAACACTTTACATATGTAGTGGCGACATAATGAAGAGCGCAGAAGAATGGCTTTTATTGACCCCAGTTTGGCACAAACCCGCCCCACCCCCTTTGCAGGAGATTCTGCAAATGGTCCTTTTTCCATAAGCGGGACGGGGGGATTTGCTTCCGCGCTGAATTTGGCCTTTAGCAACGCCAATATGGAGGTTTCGCCGGCCACAGAGTCTTCTTTATTGGCGCGCCAGCAGACCATTTTGGCTGGACAAGCCCCGGCCAATGGGGCCACCCAAATAACCAATATGGTCGAAGACGCCGTTCTTTCATCGAATGTAACGCCCTTGGAAAACGCGTTTTTCCTTGCTTCAGCACCTGAAGCCGAGGCTGCGCCTCAACCCGGTCTTGATGCTGACGCATCGGCCCAAACCAATGATGCGCCTGATCCGCAAGCAGCGAGCCTCACAGACTTATTGTCCTCTGGGCAAACCACGACCACCATATCATCTGGCTCCCCTCTTTCTTTAGAGGGCGATACGCCCGATATGGATACAGTGGTGGCGAATGATCCCACGCTTCTGGCCCAAAATGACAGCACGATCCCAAGTACCGGAAACATTCAGACCAGCCTTCCCACCGAAAACACAGCCGCGCCGAATATCTCTCTCAATCTGGCTGGAAAAGCCGATAGAGTGGCCGCTGCCGGTTTACGCACCCAAGGCGGGAACACCGCTGCACCGTCGGGTACCACGGCCCCTCTTGGGCAGGCAGGGCAGCAGCCAATACGAACCGCTGCGGCGGCAGGCACGGATACTGGCCCGAACACGGGCTCAAACAATGGTTCGGCCGATGGAGCCACGAGCCAGTCCGGTGACGCACAGGCGCAAACCATAGCCACAAAAGCGGCCAACCTGAATGTTGGTGCCGATCAAGCCTCTGGCACGGGGACCGATCAATTGGCCTCCACAGCCATAGACCAGAAAATGGCGACCCCTTCCACAAAAGCTCCCGTCAACACGGCCCCCACTGCCGATCCCGCTATACTGGCTGAAGCCCCCGCCCTTTCTGCCACAGCGCCCGCAGCGGAAGTGGTAAAGGACAGTCTTGCCAAAACCACCCAAAATCCACAGTCTTTGACACAGGATCTGATGTCGTCCTCCGCCCCTTCGGCTATCGCATCAGCCTTGAATGAAGGCGGTGCGCGGGTTGACGACAAGGCTGTCAAACAAGCTCTGGATGGGGATGCCAGCATCAACAGCGTCGGTGTCTTTTCCCGCAGTGCTTCAAAAGCAAACCAGGCCAGCCAAACTTTAGGCAGCGCACAGACCGCAACCATGGCGCCTCCACAGGGGCAAGCGCAGGCTCAAGCACAGGGGCAAACCGCCAATGACCCTGCGGCCTTCTCGCAAGCCATCAAAAACGCAGGCGGCGGTGCGCTCCTTACCCAAGCAGACGCGCGCGCAGCAAACACGCCTCCCTCACTCACCGCCAATCCCGTGACCACAGCCGACGCGCCCATCAACCCCTTGTCCAGTCTGGAAGCCTTGGCTGCCCAAGCAAGTGGGCGGGTTCCAACGGACGGGACCGTGGCTTTACAAGGCAGTAGCGCCAGCACAGACAATGCCAGCCATCTGGCCCGCACCCACAGCGAAAGCCCGGCAACGCAAGTGGCAATGGGCATCGCAAAAGCCGCATCGGACGGCAAAACCCGTTTCACCATCCGGATGGATCCGCCAGAATTGGGCAAGATCGAAGTGAAGCTGGATCTGATGAAGGATGGCGGCGTGAAAGCGATCATTTCCGCCGACAACCGCGATGCTTATGACATGCTGCAACGGGATAGCCGCGCCCTGGAACGCCTGCTGAATGATGCAGGGCTGAAGACCGACAATAACAGCCTGAATTTCTCGTTCAATCAACAGGGTGGCAAAGATCCCGGTGCCGCTTTTGCGGGCTTTGACACAGGCGAACACGGGCACGGGCAAGAACAGGGCCAAACCCCTGAAAAGGCCGATCTCGGCCTCGCCCATAATGACCCGGATTTCGAGCCACACACACAAATGAATCTGGCCATCAATGATGGCTTGAACATTGTTGTCTGAAACGCTTTAGGACATTCAGATCATGGATATAGGAAGCATTACAGCCGGATTATCGGGTCAGACAGAAACCGTTAGCAATGGTATTGCACAGGATTTCGACACCTTTCTCACCCTGCTCACCACCCAATTGCAAAATCAGGACCCGCTGGAACCCACGGACAGCAATGAATTTACCCGCCAGCTTGTGTCATTTGCCGGTGTGGAACAGCAAATTCAGGCCAATGAAAATCTGCAGGATCTCTCTACCCTTACCGCTTTCAGCCAAAACGCAGCGGCGGTGAATTATCTGGGCAAAACCGTCACCATCGCTGGCGACACCATCACCAATGATGCAACACGCCTTTAGGGTTTGAATATGACCTTCCAGTCACCGCCGATACGGTTACGGTCCAGATTCTCAATGCCGATGGCGATGTGGTCTTCGAGCAGGATGGTGAAACCAATTTCGGTATCCACCGCATTGATCTCAGCTCCTTTGATGGGGAAACGCCCATCCCGGCAGGTCAATATTCTGTCCGGGTGGATGCAAGAGACGCGGACAACAAAGCCATCCAGACCAACAGCTTTGTCAGGGCGCGCGTAGACGAGGTGGAAACCTCTGGTCTGACACCGCTTTTAACCATTGGCGGGCAACGGATCCCGTTACATCAGATTGCCGCTGTCGCAGCATAGACAGTCTGTTTCAGTTTCAAGGAACGCAAAATCGCGCTTCCAATGGGCCACATAAATCGTTGCCCAACATGGCAGAAGCCTTCGTTTTCAAAAGGTTCAACCGGTCATTAGGGCCGATTACAGATAAGGGACGGCAAGCCCGTTACCCCTTATAAAAGAGGAGAGCACCATGGCTTTTGCAGCATTGTCTTCCGGCGTATCAGGCTTGACCGCTTTCACTGAAGGCATCGGCATCATTTCCGATAATATCGTCAATGTGAACACCGTGGGTTATAAAGAAACCCGCAGCCGCTTCACCACCCTTGTGACCGAAACCCAATCCACAACGCGCTTTTCACCGGGCGGCGTGGCTGCACGGGCACAAACATTGATCAGCGAGCAAGGTTTGTTGCGTTCCACCGCATCGCAAACCGATCTGGGGGTTGATGGCGCAGGTTTTTTCGTCGTCCGCGCAGCGCCTTCTGCCAACTCACCGGATGGAGAAATTCAATTCACCCGCGCCGGGAACTTTACCCCGGATTCCGCTGGCTTTCTCAAAAATACGGCGGGAAATTTTCTTCTCGGCTTTCCCATCGATTCACAGGGCAATATTCCCACCAATATCGGTGATCTCAACACCCTTGAACCGATTAATGTCAGTGGCCTTACAGGGACGGCGGAAGCCACCTCGGAAGTCAGCTTGCGTGCCAATCTTCAATCGTCACTGACAGCGACCACGACCGGCGGCTCCGGTGTGGGCGGCGTGGTCGCCCAAGGCGATCTGGCGGACGGCACCATTGCCCCGGATTTTGCGCAAACCATTACCGTGTTCGATTCTCAAGGGAGCAGTCAGGGCCTCACTTTGGCGGCGGTCAAAACCGGTACCAACACCTTCCGCTTTGAAATTTTTGCGCAAGACCCGACGGCAATCAATGTGGCAGAAACACCGCCAGGCCTGGTCATGTCGGGCGAAATCAATTTCAATTCCGATGGGTCTTTGGCCAGCTTCAATCAGGAATTTCCAAACGCTGTGCTGATCAACCCGGCCAATGGACAGCAAATTTCTCCAACAGCCAATCTTAATTTCGCGGGTGGGGCCTCGACCGAAACGGTCACCTTCAACTTTGGCCGTGCAGGCGACAATGATGGCATCACCCAGTTCGACAGCACATCGACCCTTATTTCATCCAATGTGAATGGTGCGGTGTTTGGCAATGTGATCGGCACCAATATTTCGGAAGATGGCGTGGTCACGGCCCTGTTTGATAATGGCCTGTCCCGCGATGTGTTCCAGCTTCCGGTGGCCACATTCCCCAATCCCGATGGGCTGACCCGGCTTCAAGGCAATGCTTTCGGCGTGTCCGACAATTCGGGGAATTTCTCGGTGGTGTTGCCCGGAACCGGCGGCGCGGGCACCATTGCACCCTCCACTTTAGAAGCCTCTACGGTGGATCTGGCCGAAGAATTTGCTGATTTGATCGTTACACAACGATCTTTTTCGGCCTCGACCCGGATTATTTCCGCAGCCGATGAAGTTCTGGAAGAACTGGTCCGAATCTAACGGATTTTACGGCAAGTCTTCTATTTTGAAGGGCGGGGGGATCGTTCCCCCGCCCTTTTTCATAAAAATTGGAACAATTCTCGACCAGCCGTTAACTCATATTGTCACGTCATTAACTTTCCCCTTTAGCGCTTTTTTAAACGGCCTTGCGCTAATCTCGTTTTCGCAAACGGCAATGTGCGCCATCTAGGGCGCAGACCAAGGAATGAAGATGTGAGGCAAGTAATCGGACCGACTGGCGAACCTTTAACGCTCGACGACCTTCCCCCCAAAAATACCAAACGATGGGTAATTCGTCGGAAAGCGGAAGTTGTAGCGGCTGTCAGAGGGGGGCTTATTACCCTTGAAGATGCCTGCCGGCGCTATTCCTTATCCGTGGAAGAGTTTCTTTCATGGCAACGGGCCATTGACCGCAATGGTCTGCCCGGACTACGCGTGACCCGCGCCCAACAATATCGTGAAGAGCCTCTGACAAATTAGATCGGGAGCGGCATAACCATTTCGCCTCCACAACCTCTATCACCCGTCTTTCCGCCATTTTTCAGGGCAGGCACCGCCGCCTGCCCTTTTGCAAAGCCACCACAATTCACATATTTTCTTGTTTAGGGGCTTTAAAATTTCGGCCCTAACTGGGCAAAAAATGCCTATTATTAACCTGCTCTTTACCGTCATCCCCCTATCGTCACCACGTTAAACGGTGTCGCAACGGCACCGATATATCAATTTGGTGGGGTGCCCGTGAATCGCTTGATACAATTGCTGGCCAGTTTTGGTGCCACACGCCTGATTGGAATGGGCGCTGTCGGGGCAGCCCTCATCGGATTTTTCCTGTTCATATCCTTACGGCTGTCCGAGCCGGAAATGACATTGCTGTTCAGCAATCTGGACATGGCGGAAAGCGGCCAGATTGTCGAACAGTTGAAAGCCCAGAATATTCCATATCGCGTAGCCGATAGTGGCCGCACCATATTGGCCCCCGCAGACCAGGTGAATGAACTGCGCGTATCGCTGGCAGGGCAAGGCCTGGGCGGCGACATCATGGGCTATGAAATTTTCGACCGCTCCGATGGATTGGGCACCACCAGCTTTGTACAAAATATCAATCTGGTACGCGCCATCGAAGGAGAGCTTTCCCGCACCATCCGCGAAATCCGTTCCGTCGATTCTGCGCGGGTGCATATCGTTATGCCGGAGCGCGCTCTTTTCTCCCGGGAGACGCGCGAACCCACGGCCTCCATCGTTTTACGCACCCGCAACACTTTGGGGCAAAATCAGGTTGCGGCGGTTCAATCGCTTGTGGCGGCGGCGGTGCCCGGCTTGAGCCCGTCCAATATCTCCATCGTCGATCAAAACGGCACCCTGCTCGCCCGCAGTGGTGAAGGCATGGCCATGCCGGGAATGGCCTCCAGCCTTGATGACAAGCGTCGCCGCATGGAAGAGCAACTGCGTACCCGCGTTGAATCGCTTTTGGAAGAAACCGTTGGCGTGGGTAGGGTCCGAACACAAGTGGCCGTTGAGTTGGAGTTAAGCTCTGAAACCACCAACGAAGAATCCTATGATCCCGATAGCCAGGTGGCCCGATCCACCCGCACCATCGAAGAAAGCAATCTGGACCAGGACCGCGATCCGGCCAATGTCAGCGTGGGCAACAATCTTCCCGATGCCGGAGATGCGGACAATGCAGAGGCAACATCCCTCAACCGGTCCGATAAAGTGGATGAAACGGTCAATTTCGAGATTTCCCGCACCGTGCGCACACGGGTCAAGGAAAGTGGCGATATCAAGCGCCTGACCGTGGCTGTGGTGGTGGACGGGACCTATGCCGAAAACGACGATGGCACCCGCGTCTATCAGGAACGTTCTGCGGCCCAGATCGAGCAATTGGCTACTCTTGTGCGCTCGGCCATCGGATATGATGCCAATCGCGGCGATGTGGTGGAAGTGGTCAATCTGCCTTTTGTTCAGGAAGAGGTGCAAGGCACCGATGCAGCCGAGCCCTTCTCGCTATTGGGCCTCGACAAAGACGATCTTTATAATCTGTTGGAAATGCTGCTCTTGGGCATTGTGTCTTTGCTGGTTCTTCTGCTGGTGGTGCGCCCCTTGGTGAACCGGCTGATTCAGGCCATTCCCGATGCATCAACGGCCAATCAAGCACAACTTGAAGGCGCGCAAGCACATATGGCCTTGGCAGGCCCGCAAGGCTACCAGATCACCCCTGAACTGGAAAATGCCGCCGCTCAGGGCGACCCCCAAGCTATTGAGCAGCTTAATCTGGCCCGTTCTCAAGGGGCATTGCCCCCGCCTGCCAGCACAAAGATCGATGTGGCCGGTGTAGATAACCGTTTGAAGGATTCCAGTATCAAAAAAGTTGGGGAAATCGTGCGCTCCCACCCTGAAGAAGCCGCTGCGATCATCCGTAGCTGGCTTTATGCGAAACAATAAATTTTCAAGGACCGCGCAGCATCATGTCTGACGATAAAGAACTTTCCAAAATGTCCGGCCCGGAAAAAGCTGCGGCGTTCATGCTTGCCATCGGGGATGATTATGGCAAGCCGATCTGGGAAATGTTGAGCGAAGAAGAAGTGCGTGAATTGTCCGTTGCCATGTCCAATCTTGGACAGGTGAGCGCCCAAACCGTGGAAACTTTATTCAGTGGCTTTTCCGGTGAAGTGACAGGCGTCGGCTCGCTCAATGGCTCTTTCGATACCACCGAACGGCTGCTGGCCAAGATCCTTCCCGGTGACCGTGTCAGCACCATCATGGAGGAAATTCGCGGTCCTGCCGGTCGCACCATGTGGGACAAGCTGGGCAATGTGAACGAGATGGTTCTCGCGTCCTATCTGAAGAACGAATATCCCCAAACGGTTGCGGTGGTTCTGAACAAGATCAAGCCTGAACATGCGGCGCGGGTTCTGTCGGTTCTGCCCGAAGATTTCTCCATGGAAGTGGTGATGCGGATGCTGCGCATGGAAGCGGTGCAAAAAGACATCATCGATAAAGTGGAACAGACCCTCCGCATCGAATTCATGAACAATCTGGCGCGCACAAGCCGCCGTGACAGCCATGAAACCATTGCGGAGATTTTCAATTTTCTCGACCGCAATTCCGAAACCCGCTTTCTGACGGCTTTGGAAGACCGCAACCGGGAAAGCGCCGAACGCATCCGCGCCTTGATGTTCACCTTTGAAGATCTGGCAAAGCTCGATCCCGGCGGGGTGCAAACCCTGCTGCGCAATGTGGACAAGGGCAAGCTGGCTTTGGCGCTGAAAGGGGCGTCCGACACCCTGCGCGATCTGTTCTTTTCCAACATGTCGGAACGCGCTGCAAAGATCTTGCGCGAAGATATGGAAGCCATGGGGCCCGTGCGTCTGCGCGATGTGGATGAAGCGCAAATGACCATGGTCAACAAGGCCAAGGATCTGGCGGAAGAAGGCGAAATCATGCTGACCGACAGCAAGGGCGAAGACGAACTCATCTATTAAAACAACACATCATCATCCTTCCATAAGGATGAAAGAGACCGTGTGAAATCGGGAATGAGGCTAATGTGGCGCCGGTAAAATACAATTTTGACACCAGCTTTGGCGACAGCCGGGCCGATGCCGTTCAAGAAGAGCTGGATGCCTTGCGCCGCCAGATCGGTGAGGCGCGTGAAGAAGGCCGCCGGGAAGGCATGGCCACAGGACGCACAGAAGCGCTTGGCGAACTGGAAGCACGGATCGCGCAAACTCTTGACCGCATTTTGGCGTCTTGTGCCGAAATGGCCAAGCAAACCCGCCAGATTGAACAATCGCTGGAAGCCCAGGCAGCCAAACTGGCCCATGCCATTGCCATGACATTGGCCCCGTCTTTGATGCGCAGCCATCCGCTTTCGGAAATTGAAGCATTGGTGGCGGACTGTATGGATGGATGCCGCCGTGAACCGCGCATTGTGGTGCGGGTGCATGAAAGCCTGCTGGACCCCATCCAGAGCCGTCTTGAGGCCTTGAAGCTTACAGGGGGCTTTGCCGGTCAGGTGATCTTGTTGGCCGATCCGGATTTGGGAGTGCAAGACTGCCGCGTGGAATGGCCCGATGGCGGCGCGGAACGGGATATCAAGTCCCTTGAGAAACAGATTGGCGAAGCGGTACAGAAATTTCTCTCACGACATGAAAATTCTGACGCCCCCGATCCATCGGCCACGGAATTTTAAACAATGACAAGCCGCACAGAGGACAGCACATGGCTGGTTTAGAAGACGAAAATGGCACAACGGCTCAAGGGGTTCCCCTTGATGACCTGCAATCGGACAATCCGCGCGGCAGTGTCGATGACGATCAGGAACAGCGGAGCGCCCATGATCTGGAACCGGTGTTCGATGTACCGGTGCGCGTTCAAGCCGTTTTGGGTCGCGCCAATCTGGAAGTGAGCCAGCTTTTGAAACTGGCTCCCGGTGCCGTTTTGGAACTGGACCGGAAAATCGGCGAGGCCATCGACATTTATGTAAACAACCGCTTGGTGGCCCGCGGCGAAGTGGTTTTGGTGGAAGATCATCTGGGTGTGACCATGACCGAAATCATCAAGACAGAAAGGACGTAACGCCCATGTCCGCCCTGATTGCGCTGCTGTCCGCTTTTGGTCTTCTTGGTGCTGCCATAGCACTGGGCGGGGCCCCTGCGGCCTTTATCAACGGGGCGGGAATCCTGATCGTTTTATTGGGCACCATGGCGGTTACGGCCATCAGCTTTTCCAGCCGCGAACTGGCCGATATGCCGCGCACGCTGTGGCAGTTGATCACCGAACCGCAACGTGATCCGACACTGGCAGCCCTGACTGTTTTGAAGCTGGCGGAACGGACACGCAAAGATGGCATGATCGTACTGAAAAAAATTCTGCCCTCCATGGACGACACACCGTTTCTCGCCAATGCCTGTCAGTTGATCCTTGATGGGGCCACGGCGGAAGAAGCCGAAGCGATTTTGCAACGGGAAAGCCATTCGGTGGCCAATCGCTATCTGCGCTCCATCGAAGTGTTGCGCCGCGCGGGCGAAGTGGCTCCGGCCATGGGCTTGATCGGCACCTTGATTGGCCTTGTGCAGATGCTTGGCTCGCTGGATGATCCCGGCTCCATTGGACCGGCCATGGCCGTGGCGTTGCTCACCACCCTTTACGGGGCGATCATGGCCCATCTGGTGTTCATCCCCTTGGCCGCAAAAGCAGAGCGCATCGCATCGGACGAGACGTTGCTCAACACCGTTTATGCCATGGGGGCCACCTCTATCAGCCGGAAGGAAAATCCGCGTCGGCTGGAAATGCTGATCAACACCGTTTTGCCGCCCTCGAACAAAATCATGTACTTCAAATAACGACCAATCGTCCGGCCGCCCGGTTTTGGCGGCAAGGGACAGGAGACAGACTATGCGCTTGCTGATCGTGGGAAAACTGGATGGCCAATTGGGGAATGCCTCGGCCATTGCCGTGAAAAATGGAGCCCGCGTCACCCATGCAACCGATGCACAAACCGCCCTTGAAACCCTGCGAAGCCGTGGGGCGGATCTGTTGATGGTGGATGTTGCTTTGGATATCAAAGCCATTGCCGCGCAGCTTAAAAGCGAGCATTTCTCCATCCCCATCGTCGCTTGCGGTATCGGCACCGAGGCCCGCGCTGCAGCCCAGGCCATCCGCGATGGAGCCAAGGAATATATCCCCTTGCCCCCCGATGCGGAATTGATCGCGGCCGTTTTGGAAGCCGTGGCCGATGAAAACGATACCTTCATCGTGCGCGATGCAGTGACACGGCAAGTGGTGCAACTGGCCGAACAGGTCGCCCCGTCAGAAGCCAGCATCCTGATCACCGGAGAATCCGGCACCGGTAAAGAAGTGTTTGCCCGCCTTGTGCACCGCAAATCCAATCGTGCCAAACAAACCTTCGTTTCGGTCAACTGCGCCGCCATTCCGGAAAATCTTCTGGAATCGGAGCTGTTCGGCCATGAAAAAGGGGCCTTCACCGGAGCGGTTGCCCGGCGCATCGGTAAATTTGAAGAAGCCGATGGCGGAACGCTTTTGCTGGACGAAGTGTCGGAAATGGACATCCGACTGCAAGCCAAGCTCTTGCGCGCCATTCAGGAACGGGAAATCGACCGGGTCGGTGGCGCTCGTCCGGTCAAAGTGAATATCCGCATCATCGCCACATCGAACCGCGATTTGGCCGAAGAAGTAAAAAAAGGAACCTTCCGCGAAGATTTGCTGTTCCGGCTCAATGTGGTCAATCTTCGGGTGCCGCCCTTGCGCGAACGGCCCGCAGATATTGAAGCTCTGGCAGATTATTTTGCCCGCAAATATTCCGATGTGAATGCCATTCCGTTCCGCCCGCTATCCGATGGCGCACGGACCTTGCTGCGCGCCTATAGCTGGAAAGGCAATGTGCGCGAATTGGAAAATACCCTGCACCGCGCGGTGTTATTGGCCAGCGGCGATGAAATCGGCCCCGAAGCAATCTCCCTGCCCGATGGCACCCGTCCGCAGATGACCGCGGCGGCAGAGCAGCCACAGCAAAATGACGGCGAGATGATCGCAACGGGCGGTGCGCCTTTGGTGGGCCGCACAGTGGCCGATGTGGAACGGGATCTGATCATTGATACCTTGAAGCATTGCCTGGGCAACCGCACCCATGCCGCCAACATTCTGGGCATTTCCATCCGCACCTTGCGCAACAAGCTCAATCAATATCAATCCGATGGTGTGCCGGTACCGGCGCCCGGTGAAGGCGCGCGGGCCGCGTTTTGACCGCCCCAATCTGTTTGAAAATCGGGATCGCCATCCATGAGTGACGCCGTCACAAAATCACCGGACAAGGGAGCCGCCAGCGCCTCCGCCAGCTTGCGCTCTTTGTTTGGGGCGGCGCGGGGCACCGATGTGGCCATGGCGGTCGGGGTTATGGGCATCATTTTGATGCTGATCCTGCCCATGCCGTCTTGGCTGCTGGATTTTGCATTGGCCACCTCCATCACCTTTTCCGTGATGGTTTTGATGACCAGCCTGTTCATTGAAAAACCGCTTCAGCTGTCCTCCTTCCCGACCATTTTGCTGATCGCGACCATGTTACGGCTGTCGCTCAATCTGGCCTCGACCCGGTTGATATTGGCCAAAGGCCATGAAGGCACCGATGCCGCGGGCCATGTGATCCAGGCATTTGGCGAGTTTTTGATGGGCGGCACGGTGGTCATTGGCGTGATCGTTTTCGCCATTCTGGTGATCGTCAATTTCGTGGTGATTACCAAAGGCTCAGGCCGCATCGCCGAAGTGGCGGCGCGTTTTTCCCTTGATGCCATGCCCGGCAAGCAAATGGCCATCGATGCCGATCTATCGGCGGGCCTGATCAATGAAACGGATGCCAAGGCCCGGCGCAAGGAACTGGAAGACGAAAGCGGTTTTTTCGGCTCCATGGACGGGGCGGCGAAATTCGTGCGCGGCGATGCCATCGCCGGCTTGCTGATCACCTTCATCAATGTGATTGGCGGTATGGTGGTGGGCATTGCCATCAATGACATGTCGTTCACCGATGCCGTCAACCGCTATACAGTGCTGACGGTGGGCGATGGTCTTGTAAGCCAGATCCCCGCCCTGATCGTTTCTGTGGCCGCGGGTATGCTGGTGACCAAGGCCAAGGCCGAAGGCTCTACCGACAAGGCCCTGACAGAACAACTTACCGCCTATCCCAAGGCATTGGGCATTTCCGCGGCCTTGCTGGTTTTGCTGGGCTTGATGCCCGGTCTTCCCTTTTTGCCCTTTGCCCTTTTGGGCGGCGGTCTGGGCTATGCCACCTTTGCCATCGACCGCAAGACCCGTGTGGCAAAAGAACAGACGGATTTGACGCAGGCGCAAGAAAGCAAAGCCGAAAAGCCAAAAGAAGAGCCCATTTCATCGGCATTGGCCATTGATATGGTGCGGCTGGAACTGGGCTATGGATTGCTGCAATTGATCAATGAAAACAGCGGATACCGGCTGACAGACCAAATCAAGGCCCTGCGCCGCCAAATGGCCAGCGAAATGGGCTTCGTGATGCCATCGGTGCGTATTCTGGACAATATGCAGCTTCCCACCAATGGCTATTCCTTGCGCATCAAGGAAACCGAAGCGGCGCGCGGTGAAGTGCGTCCCGGCTTTTTGCTGGTGATGGACCCGCGCGGCGAACCTGTAAACATGCCCGGCGAACGCACAACCGAACCGGCCTTTGGACTGCCCGCCACCTGTTGAAGAAAGCATGCGCGAAGAGGCATCCTTCCGTGGCCATACGGTGGTGGATGCGGCCACCGTGGTGACCACCCATCTGACCGAAGTCATCAAAGACAATATGCCCGATCTTCTTTCCTATGCAGAAACGCAAAAGCTTCTGGATGATTTGCCCAGCGCCCAGCAGAAGCTGGTCAATGATCTGGTGCCCAATCTGGTCAGTGTGTCCACTATCCAACGGGTTCTTCAAGCCTTGCTCAGCGAGCGGGTGTCCATCCGCGATCTGCCAACCATTCTGGAAGGCATTGCCGAAACGGCGGGTGGCACGCAAAATATCGTCCTCATCACCGAACATGTGCGCTCTCGCCTTGCCCGGCAATTGTCTTCTTCCCATACAGGAGACAATGGCTTCATTCCGCTCTTGACCCTCTCGCCGAAATGGGAGCAGGCCTATGCTGAATCCTTGGTAGGCCAAGGGGAAGAACGTCAACTGGCCATGGCCCCTTCGGCGCTGCAAGAGTTTATGAACGATCTGAGAGAGGCTTATGATAAAATGGCGCAGCGGGGGGAAACGCCCGTTTTGCTGACAAGTCCGGGCATTCGCCCTTATGTACGATCCATCATTGAACGGGTTCGCCCGGCCACCACCGTTTTATCGCAAAGTGAAATTCATCCAAAGGCGAAGATCCGCACTTTGGGGCAGGTATAAAGCCGCATAACGCATTGAAGAAATAAGGAACAGGGACGTTCATGCGTCTTAAATCATTCAGCGCTAAATCGATGAAAGAGGTGATGGCCGAGGTCCGCGAGGCCATGGGACCGGACGCCATCATCATCTCTGTCGAGCAAAGCTCCACAGGCGGCGGCGTGCGCGTGACAGCCGCGGTGGATGGCGATCAATCGCCGCCACGCGAAGTCACTACGCCGCAAACCCGGCCCGCACCCGCCACGGAAGACAAACAGCGCGGCCCGTCTTTTATCACCCCGGAATTCGATATAGCGGACCTGAAGGCCATCATCGGCCATCATGGCCTGCCTTATGATTTGGCGGAACGGGTGATGGATGCCGCAAAAAGCTTCGAGGCCGCGTCTTTGGCCGATGCGCTGGCCCATGCCTTTGACAGCCTGATCGGCTTTTCGCCCTTGGGGCTTTCTCTACCGCGCCCCATCATGCTGGTGGGGCCACCGGGGGCCGGAAAAACCGTATCGGCGGCGAAATTGGCGGCGGAAGCGCGGGTCAATGGTCATTCCGTGAAACTGATCACCACCGATATGGTGAAATCCGGCGGCGTGCACCAACTGGATCATTATGCCAAATTGATGGATCTGGATATCGGCACGGCGCAAACCGCCGAAGATCTTGCAACCGCGATCGAGCGGGACCGCCCCGCCGAATTGACCCTGATCGACAGCTGCGGCGTCAATCCTTATTCCATGGACGAACTGGAACGTCTGGTGCGCTTGTTGAAAGCCGCCGATGCGGAGCCGGTTCTGGTGTTGCCTGCGGGTCTTGATCCTGCGGAAAGCGCCGATATCGGTGAAATTTTTGCCCAAATGGGGGCACGGCGCTTCATTGCCACCCGCCTTGACGGGGCGCGGCGCTATGCCAGCCTGTTGACCATTGCCCGCGGCGGTCGTTTGGCGCTAGCAGGATTAAGCCGCAGCCCCTTTGTGGCCGAACCCCTGGAAACGCCGGTACCTTTGATGCTGGCGCGATTATTTGCCACCCTGCCCACGGCCCTTTCCCGTAAACGCGCAAAAGAGCGGATGAGTTGAGATGACGCCCATATCCAAAGACCATCTGGAACGAAAACTGATCACAGTTGCATCGGGTAAGGGCGGGGTTGGAAAGACCTGGCTGTCCACCACCCTTGCGCATGTTCTTGCCCGCTCTGGTCGCCGTGTGCTGTTGTTCGATGGCGATCTGGGATTGGCCAATGTGGATATCCAGCTTGGGCTGACGCCCGAGCGCGATATTGGCGATGTAATCAATGGCACCCGCAGCATTGCCGAGTCGATCACCGTTTATGGCGAAGAAGATTTTGGTCGCGGCTGTTATCATGTTTTGGCGGGCAAATCCGGCTCCGGCGCCTTGGGCAATCTTACCCGTGAAACGCTGTTGTCCTTGCGGGCCGGCTTGATCGCCATTGCCGCCGATTATGATCATGTCATTCTTGATCTGGCAGCCGGTATCGATCCGTCTGTCACCATCCTGTCGCGTCATAAGGGCCTGATCCTGACCGTCATGAGCCCCGACCCCACCTCCCTCACCGATGCCTATGCCTTTATCAAACTGACGGTGCAGCGCGCACCGGAAGCGGATATCCGCGTGGTGGTCAATCAAGCCACCAACAAGCGCGAAGGAGAACGCACCTATGAAGCCATCCGCAAGGTGTGCCAAACCTTTTTGAAAACCAATCCGCCGCTGGCGGCCATTGTGCGCTTTGATACCAAGGTGCGCGATGCCATTCGCCATCAAGTGCCGCTTTTGGTACGCCATCCGCAAACAGATGCCGCCAATGGCATTGATGAAATTGTGCGCTTGCTGGTCAGCCCCACCCCTGCCCAATAAACAAATGCAAATGCGCAATTGTACGCGGGCAGGGCATGGGCTATTGTCCGCGCGATTCTCAATAAGGGCCGCGTCCCCTCTTTAATCTGGATGGGATGCGCACTCGTCCATGCCGTCATGGGCGGGCCGGACAGGAGCCGTTATGTCGCGTCGCAACAAAATCTATGAAGGCAAGGCCAAAATTCTGTATGAAGGCCCCGATCCGGGAACCCTGATCCAGTATTTCAAAGACGACGCAACCGCATTCAATGCCCAAAAGCGGGCCACCTTGCAGGGCAAAGGGGTTCTGAACAACCGTATTTCGGAATATGTGTTCACCCAGCTGGCCACCATCGGTATTCCCACACATTTTGTGCGCAGCCTCTCCATGCGTGAACAGCTTGTGCGCGCCGTGGAAATCATTCCCGTTGAAGTGGTGATCCGCAATATCGCCGCCGGGTCCATCTGCAAACGGCTTGGGCTGGAAGAAGGCACGCCCCTCCCCCGCGCCATTGTCGAATATTATTATAAAGATGATGCGCTGGGCGATCCGATGGTGGGCGAAGAACATATCACCGCCTTTGGCTGGGCGCAGGATTTCGAAATGGATGAAATCATCCATATGGCCTTGCGCATCAATGATTTCCTGAGCGGATTGTTCACCGGAATCGGCATCAAGCTGGTGGATTTCAAGCTGGAATTCGGACGCTTTTACACCGAAGAGCATGTCCAGATCATTCTTGCCGATGAAATCAGCCCCGATGGCTGCCGCCTTTGGGATATGAAAACCAACGAAAAGCTGGATAAAGACCGCTTTCGCAGGGATTTGGGCGGCGAGATCGAGGCTTATCAGGAAGTGGCCCGACGCATGGGCGTCTTGCCCAGCGCCGATATCCGCGACATTGCAGAAGGCGAAAACCGCAAAAAACGAAAAGGATGAACCAGATGAAGGCGCGCGTTCATATCACGCTCAAACCAGGGGTTTTGGACCCGCAGGGCAAAGCCATTCATCATGCGCTGGACAGTTTGGGGTTTTCCGGTGTCGATGATGTGCGCCAAGGCAAATATATCGAGCTGGACCTTCAAGAAACGGACCGGGAAAAAGCCCGCGCCGATGTTGAAGATATGTGCCGGAAATTGCTCGCCAATACAGTGATCGAACGCTTTTCCATCGATCTGGACTAATTCCGAAGGAGCCTTGCCATGAAAGCCGCCCTGATCACCTTTCCCGGCTCCAATTGTGATCGTGATATGGCTGTGGCCATCAAATCGGTCACGGGACGCGATCCCATTGCTGTATGGCATAGTGAAACGGCGTTGGGAGACGTGGATTTCATCGCATTGCCCGGCGGGTTTTCTTATGGCGATTATTTGCGGTGCGGGGCCATTGCCGCACGGTCGGGCATTATCCCGGAAATCATCCGCGCCGGCAAACGCGGCGTGCCGATTCTGGGGATATGCAATGGCTTCCAGATCCTTACGGAAATTGGTCTTTTGCCCGGGGCGCTGATGCGCAATGCCGGGCTTCATTTTATCTGCCGCGACGTGCCTTTGCGCGTGGAAACCAGCCAAAGCGTTTTTACCGGCGGATATCGCACCGGTTCGGTGGTGCATATGCCGGTCGCCCATCATGATGGCAATTATTTCGTCGATCCCGACCAACAAAAACGGCTGGACGATGAAGACCGCATTGCATGGCGCTATTGCACCAAATCCGGTGAGGTGACCCCCCAGGCCAATATCAACGGATCGGTGGGCAATATCGCCGGTGTGTTGAACGAAAGCCGCACCATTCTGGGGATGATGCCCCATCCCGAACGGATGATTGACCCCGCGCATGGCGGCACCGATGGCCGTCTGCTGTTTGAAAGCGCCTTGTCGATGCTCGCCACCCTTTGATCTGCCTTTTGACTTATGGACCCTCGCGCTTATGTCTGATGTTATCTCCCCTGCCATCATCCAGGAGCACGGCCTGAACGAAGAAGAATATGCCCGTATCGAGCGGGTATTGGGACGCGCCCCCAATCTTTTGGAACTGGGCATCTATTCGGTGATGTGGTCCGAACATTGTTCCTATAAGTCGTCACGCCTGCATCTCAAAAAACTGCCGACCAAAGCCCCTTGGGTGATCTGCGGACCGGGAGAAAATGCCGGCGTCGTGGATATCGGCGATGGGCAGGCCGCCATTTTCAAAATGGAAAGCCATAATCACCCCAGCTTCATCGAACCTTATCAGGGGGCTGCCACCGGTGTTGGCGGCATATTGCGCGATGTGTTCACCATGGGCGCGCGTCCGGTGGCCAATATGAATGCTCTGCGCTTTGGTGCACCCGAACATCCCAAAACCCGGCATTTATTATCGGGCGTGGTGGCAGGTATCGGCGGCTATGGTAATTGCGTGGGTGTGCCCACTGTGGGCGGTGAAACCGATTTCCACCCCAGCTATAATGGCAATATTTTAGTGAATGCCATGACGGTGGGTGTCGCCGAAATTGACAAGATCTTCTATTCTGCGGCGGCGGGCATCGGCAATTCGGTGGTCTATGTGGGGTCCAAAACCGGGCGCGACGGTATTCACGGCGCCACCATGGCCTCAACGGAATTCAGCGAAGATACGGAAGAAAAACGCCCCACGGTGCAGGTGGGCGATCCGTTCACGGAAAAACGACTGATCGAAGCCTGCCTTGAATTGATGAGCACCGATGCCATCATCGCCATTCAGGATATGGGGGCCGCAGGGCTTACCTCGTCTTCTGTGGAAATGGCCTCGAAAGGCGGCGTGGGCTTTGCGCTGGACCTGTCGAAGGTCCCCTGCCGTGAAGACGGCATGCAGCCCTATGAAATGATGCTGTCGGAAAGCCAGGAACGCATGTTGATGGTTCTAAAGCCGGGCCATGAAGCCGAGGCGCAGGCTATCTTCCGCAAATGGGAACTGGATTTTGCGGTGATCGGCCAGATCACCGACAGCGGCAATCTCAGCCTGACATTCGAAGGGGACCTCGTTGCCGATATCCCCGTGCCCAGCCTGACCGATGATGCGCCCATTTATGACCGTCCATATGTCCAGCCCAGCCCGCGTGCACCCCTTGGCCCCGATCAAGTAGCCCGACCCGATGATTATGGCGCGGCTTTACTGCAATTGATGGGCGGGCCCAATCTCTCGTCGCGCCGGTGGATCTGGGAGCAATATGACCATATGGTCATGGCCGATACCATCCAGCGGCCCGGTGGCGATGCCGCTGTGGTGCGGGTGCATGGCACCCAAAAGGCGCTGGCTATTTCCACCGACTGCACCCCCCGCTATGTAGCCGCCGACCCGAAAGAAGGGGGCAAGCAAGCGGTGGCAGAAACCTGGCGCAATCTAACCGCTGTGGGCGCCACCCCCCTTGCCATCACCGATTGTCTGAATTTCGGCAATCCCGAACGGCCGCAGATCATGGGGCAGTTCGTTGGCGCCATCGAGGGCATGGCCGAAGCCTGCCACGCTTTGGACTATCCCGTGGTATCGGGCAATGTGTCTTTATATAATGAAACCAACGGCACCGGTATCTTGCCAACGCCCGCCATCGGTGGTGTGGGGCTGTTGAAAAATGCCCAACGCATGGCGGGATTGGCCCTTCGCCGTACAGGCGACCGCCTGATCCTGATTGGCAAGACAAAAGGCCATCTGGGCAGTTCGCTTTATATGATGGACTGTCTGGGCCGCGAAGATGGCACGCCGCCGCCAGTGGATCTGGTTGCCGAGCGCAAAAATGGCGATTTCGTACGATCCCAGATCGAATCCGGCCTTCTGGATGCGGTGCATGATCTGTCCAGCGGCGGTTTGGCCGCCTCCCTTTGCGAGATGGCGCTGGCCGGAAATATAGGAGCACGCATCGATCTCGCCCCGCTTTCCTTGCCCGCCCATGCCGCCCTGTTTGGCGAGGATCAGGCGCGGTATTTGCTGGCCGTCTCAAAGGACAATCTCGCAAGGATTCTGGCCTTGGCCGAAAAAGCCGGGATCGATGCGGTGGATCTGGGGGAAACGGGCGGGTCGTCCATTCACATTGCGGATGTTCTGGATGTGCCTCTTGATGATTTGCGTAAGGCCCATGAGCTGGATGCCCCAATTCATGGCCCGTGCCGATCTTTAAAAGACCGCACGCATAAGACCATATCCCTAAAGCGCTTGAGACATATTGCCACTCTCATTAGATAGAGGGGGTGGACTGTTTTTATAATGAGAGGAAATCTCCCCATGGCCATGAGCGCAAACGAGATCGAAACGATGATCAAAGACGCCCTGCCCGGCGCCAGCGTTGACATTCAGGATTTGCGCGGCGATGGCGACCATTATGCCGCCCATGTGGTTTATGAAGGCTTTCGGGGATTGCCGCGCGTCAAACAGCATCAGATGGTCTATAACGCCTTGCAAGGCCGTATGGGCGGTGTTCTTCATGCTTTGGCGCTACAAACTTCGGCCCCGAAAGAATAACGAGCAAGACAATCGAGAAATCAAGACTGGACAAAAACGGTCCAGCTTCACATATCCGGTGCAATGCCACCCTATGAATGGAGTCCGATAATGACCGAAACCACCCATGACCGCATTGCCCATGATGTAAAAGCCGACGATGTTGTGCTGTTCATGAAAGGCACACCGGTTTTCCCGCAATGCGGATTTTCCTCTGTCGTGGTCCAGATTCTGTCGCATATAGGGGTTCCGTTCAAATCCTATGACGTCCTCTCCGATCAGGACTTGCGTCAGGGGATCAAGGAATTTTCCGATTGGCCGACCATTCCCCAACTTTATGTAAAGGGTGAATTTATCGGCGGCTGCGACATCATCCGCGAGATGTTTGAAAATGGCGAACTGGGCGACTTGCTGGAAGAAAAAGGCATCACCGCCAAAGCCTGACCCTTTGATCAAAGGGAAACAGCCTCAGCCCCCCTTAAAATCCTGTTCTATCAAGCACGACTATCCCCATCAGCCCGCCGGACAGTTGATCCAGCGGGCTGTTTTTTTGTGCCCACAACGCCTTTGGAGCAAAGGCCGGCATCAAATGATCGTCGGCAAAAATATCATCTTGATACATATCGAGTAAGCATATACTGCTATTTCATATATTCAGGATATGCCAAATGGAGACGACCGTGACAAAACCTGCCCCTGTTCTTGCCCTTATCCTTTCTGCGTTTGCCCTATCGGCCTGTTCCATTTCGGTGGATGAAAACGGCTATGAGCGCCATATGGCCTATAAAGAGAGCAGCAACGGAATCGAAATGGGGGAAACCCGCATCACCATCGAACAGCCCGCCCCCACACGCGGAGCAGCAGCGGCGGAAATGGATCGCATGATGCAATCATTGCGCGATCGGCAATGTGTGATTGTTTCCGCACATAGCTGGCGGCGTTTACGCACAGAAAGCGGCCCTGATCTTTATGGCGTGCGCCTATCGGCCTCTTGCCCGATCATGCACCGCTTCTTTAAAATAACCGGAATAATGTGAAGAGGGGCAGCGGCCCTGCCCCCTTCAATCCATATAACCCAAGGTCGGGATCTTCAACCCCTCCCCGCAATGCTTGCAGTGCACCGCATCGGGGTCGTGTTTACTAAGCCCACAATTCGGGCAAGGGAAACTGACCTTGCCGGGTCGGAAAATGGTTTGCACCAGGCGCAAGAACAGCGCCACGCCAAACACCATGATCAATACGGATAAAAACCGCCCCCATGTCCCCTCCAGGGTAATGTCGCCAAATCCGGTGGTAGTCAAAGCTGCTACAGTAAAATAAAGCGCATCAATGTAGGTACCGATCCCCTCATTGCGGCCTTCCTCCATCACATAGACCACGGCTGCGGTCACAAACAAAAAGACAAATAGATTGATGGCCGATTCAATAAGCTCTTCATTGCGGCGAAACCACAAGGCTTCCTTTCGCAGTTCTTTCAACAAATGATAAGAACGCAGCAAGCGCAGCATTCTAAGAACCCGCAAAAAGGCCAAATTCTCGATAATGATCGGTGCAACCAAAGACACGATCACAATCAGATCGGCCATGGATACAATGCGCAATGCCGCCCGCCATGCACGATTGGCAATGATCAGCCGGGCAATATAATCGAGGCTCAAAGCAACGGCGATAACATAGCCAATCCAACGCATCCAAGGCTGTGGCTGCAGCATGGATGTGATCAGGAAAAACGCAATGGTCAGGATATCAAACCCCAACAGCGTGAAGCGAAAGCGCTGGGCGGCCTCTGTTTCCCCATAATACCAGCTGCGCAACCAGGCCTCCAGGTTCTGCGGCCGCCGGTCTTCAGCGTCTTCCCTTTCAGCCTCTTGCGCCATCTGACAGCCTTTCATCCATGGGGCACGTTTCTGTGTGGCCTTGACTCTGGTCCATCTCAAAGCCAAGGCCCCCATGCTACGCATTTAATGGGCTATGACCTAGGTCAAAGAATGCCAAGGCTTGAAAACACATCCGCCACATCATCGGCAAAACGAGCGGATTTCGACACAATAGGGACCGTATCGGGCAAGCCATCCAGCTTGGGATGGCCGCGCTTTTCACTGGTCAAAAGCGCCACGGGGATCCCTTGTGTCGATGGCATAACGGACAGTGCACAGGCAAAATCAATTCCCGTAAGCTCTGGCATATAATTGGAAACGATTACCAGATCAGGCCGCATTTGCGCAGCCAATGCCAACGCATCCACCGTGGAGCGCACATTGACGATCCGGTAACCGCATTCCGCCAGTTCCCTGGTCACAAAATGTGTCGCCGCCCCTTCGGTCATCACCAGCATCAACTCAACATCGCGGATTTCCACATCCTCGACCTCGAACGACCCTTTTGCGGGCAAACGGCGACAGAACGCCGCAATCTGCTGCGGCGTGGCATTGAGATTGCCTTCCAAAGCCTCACTGATCCGATCGATGAACACTTGGCATTCATCCAATACCCGGCCTTCCAGATGATCGGCACTTTCCAGATAATCTTCAAAACGGTGGGCAAGAACCTTGATCATGTTCACACCAATGCTGGCCGCCAACCCCTTGACGGAATGGGCATGCTGGCGCAGAACCGCACGTCCCGTTGCCTCTTCAAGCCGTTTGTGCTGCACATCCTTTAGAAGGGATGTCATTTGTGTGCAGCGATCCTCGATGGCATCCAGCGCTTCTTGCGCTGCCTCTTCAAGGCTGGGAAGATCCAAAGTCATAAGGTCATCTAACTCCTGTACAAAGCCGGTTTTCTAGCCAAAGCCGAGAATAGAACCAAAGGGTCAAAAAAACTCTAACAAAGGATCATCAGGGATATGCGTCACAGTGCTTGACAATTCGCTGTCTGGCTCTATGTTTGCGCCTTCGATTCTGCCGGTGGGATTTGGCCCTCCGGCGTCACCTTTGACAAGACGTTGGAGTTCGCCCGATGGCCAAGCCAAATGGCATTAAAATCAAACTTCTGAGCAGTGCGGGAACAGGTTATTTTTATGTGACCAAGAAAAACCCACGCACGATGACGGAAAAATTGACTCTGCGGAAATACGACCCCGTTGTCCGCAAGCATGTGGATTTCAAAGAAGCCAAAATCAAATAAGGCCTTCTTTATCCTGAAAAAAAGCCGGAGCCTGAATAGGTTCCGGCTTTTTTTATATCTGGAAAAAAGGCTTCAAAAGCGCTCAGGCCGCCTTGGCAATCACCACGCGGTTGCGCCCATCATGCTTGGCTTGATACAGGGCGGAATCGGCCCGTTCCAGCAAATCGGCCGTGGTGGTAACGTCATCCGTAATACAGGCAAGCCCCAGACTCACGGTGATGTTGATATTCGTCCCGTCAGCAAGGGTGAAGGGCGTGTTGCTGATTGTTTGACGCAACCGCTCTGCAATCATCTTCGCATCCGCTTCCACCGTATCGGGCATCACCACCACAAATTCTTCCCCGCCATAACGCGCCGCCAAATCGACGCCGCGCACATTCCGGGCGATCCTTTTTGCAAATTCATGCAGGATTTCATCCCCCGCCGCATGGCCATAGGTGTCGTTCACGGGCTTGAAATGGTCGATATCCAGCATCGCCAAAGACAGCGGCTTTGATGCCTGCCGCGCATGGCGCAGCAGCGTTTCCAGATGGCTGTTCATATAATGGCGGTTATAAAGCCCGGTCACCGCATCGGTGGTGGCAAGCTGCATGGACAAATGGAAATTTTCCCACAGCCGGTCGGAATAGCGCTTTCGACGCACCTGTGTGCGGGCACGGGCGGTCAGCTCCAACCGCTCGACAGGCGGGATCAGATAATCGTTCACACCCATTTCAAGCGCCCGGACAAGCTGCTTTGAACCGCGTTCGCAATCATCCACCACCACCAGAATGGGAACATGGCGTGTTTCTTCAAAGGACCGCAATTTCGAGCAAATCCACAAGCCGTCGGTTTCCCGCATGGATAAAGACACGATCACCAGATCGTAATTTTTCTCCCGCGCCCGTTCCGCCACATTTTCACCGCCGGTAGAATGGGTAACGGTGGCGATTTCAGAGAGCATCTGCCCACCCGCTTGGCGACTTTTTCATTGTCATCTACCAACAGGATCGAGGTGTTGGACGGTACAAACGTCTCAGCCACATCTTCAGGCTTGCTCCACCCAAGCATCGCCCCCGTATTTTCACGGTTTTTCAGCTCGTCCATCATCACTTTCAAACGGACAAGCGACTTCACGCGGGCGAACAAGGAAATATCATCAATAGGTTTGGTTAAAAAGTCTTCGGCCCCCGCTTCCAAACCGGCGATTTTATCGCTCATCTGATCCAGGGCTGTGACCATGATCACCGGAATATGGTTGGTGACAGGATCTTCCTTGATTTTTCGGCACACCTCGAACCCGTTCATGCCGGGCATCATCACATCAAGCAAGACGATATCCGGCTGCTCACGCTGAACAATCTCCAGAGCCTCAAGCCCGGAGGTAGCACTTAGGACATCAAAATATTCACTGGTGAGCTTGGCTTCCAGAAGTTTTACATTCGGAAGGACATCGTCCACAACCAGCACACGTGCTGTCATTCATTTCCACCTGTAAATTGCTTGATCGTCTCTAGAAATTGCCCAACAGAAATGGGTTTTGCAATATAGGCTTCACACCCACCTTCACGGATTTTTTCCTCGTCACCCTTCATTGCAAAAGCCGTCACGGCAACCACGGGAATTCCGCACAGATCTTCATCTTCCTTGATCCACTTGGTCACTTCCAATCCGGATACTTCAGGAAGCTGGATGTCCATCAAAATCAGATCCGGCGCATGCTCCCTCGCAAGTTCAAGCGCCGCCATACCATCGCGGGTCTGGATCGTCTCATAATTGTGAGCTTCCAACAGGTCGCAAAAGAGCTTCATATTCAGCTCATTATCCTCGACCACGAGAATTTTTTTCGACATTACGTTCCGATCAATATCCCATCAAGCTACAATCATATGCACCATAAATATCGTCGCCCCTGATTATTCTATTATAATTCCGACCCCGGACGACAATATTCTATACTAGTGGTGCAATCCTAAAGAAAGGTTTATCCCATAATTTCCATTCCGAAACATTACAAGACCGCCCGACCTGCCAATAAGGAGGAGGCGTCTGTTATCGCTTTGAATGCTTTAACATTTATCTTGTCCGAAGACTCTTTGCGTCTTCGCTTTCTGGATCTGACCGGCCTTGAAGGCGAAGATGTGCGCGCCCGCATCGCGGACCCACGGTTTTTGGGTGCCGTTCTTGATTTCCTGATGGGGCACGAGCCAGACCTTTTGGCCTTTGCGCAAGAGCAAAATCTGCCGCCGGAATCCGCGGTCCATGCCCGCCATATTTTAATGGGCGAATAGCGAAAAACGCACGCGCCACACTTTTATCGCCTCCTCCAATGGATTAGGCTTGAGCTCCCTTCCGGCCTGTTGCAAACCTGTCTTTCATGAATCCGGATCCAAAAGCGATCAAATGACCACAGATCCCCTGCAAGATTTGAACAGAGTCCCCCCCATCGAACGCCTTGTGCACGATCCCCATAAGCCTTTGATTATCTGCGATGCGGATGAAGTGCTTTTGGAATTTGCCAAGCCACTTGAACTCTGGCTAAACGACCGCGAACTTTATCTGGAGCTGAAAAGCTTCGCCCTTGAAGGCAATATCCGCCGCCTTGACGACAAAAGCCCCCTTTCCAAAGAAGAGGTTCGCACATTGGTCGATGATTTTCTTGACCATGTGGTGGATCGCGCCAAGCCCACACTGGGAGCAACATCAGCGGTCCGGCGCTTACGAGAATCCTGTTCTATGGTGGTCCTGACCAACATTCCCCATCATTTGCGCCACCGGCGGCAACTGGCTATGAAAGCCGCCGGGATCGACCTTCCCGTCTTGTCCAATGTCGGTGAAAAAGGCCCCATGGTCGCAAAGCTGATCCACAATCACAAAGGCCCGGTCTTGTTTGTTGATGATATGCCCGGCCACCATAGCTCGGTGGCGAAATATGCCAATCACGCCCATCGCATCCATTTCGTTGCCGATATGCGTTTGGCCCGCATGATCGACCCCGCACCCGACAGCCATCACCGCATTGACCGATGGGATGCCTGTGTTGATTATATCGAAACTCATCTCACTTTTAGCGGACAGTAAAATTCTATGACCATGCATATTGGCATCGACCTTGGCGGAACCAAAATCGAAATCGCCGCACTTTCCCCTGATGGCACAGAACTGCTGCGTATGCGCAAGCCAGCCCCGTCGCGGATTATGACCAGACGGTGCGCACCATTGCCGATCTGGTGGGGGAAGTGCAGCAAAAACTGGAACGCCCCGGCACTGTGGGCATCGGTACGCCCGGAACCGTTTCACGCCGCACGGGATTGATGAAAAACGCCTATGCCACAGCGCTCAATGACCGCCCGTTCAAAGCCGATATAGAAGCCATGCTGGGCCGTCCCATCAAGCTGGCCAATGACGGCAATTGCTTTGCGCTTTCCGAAGCCATTGATGGCGCGGGCAAGGATGCGGATGTGGTCTTTGGCGTGATTGTGGGCACCGGTTGCGGCGGCGGCCTTGTGGTCCATCGCCATGTTCTGGAAGGGGTCAATTCCATCGCCGGAGAATGGGGCCATAATCCTCTGCCCGCCCCCGATGACAGTGAACGCGCAGGCTTTTCCCATTATGATGGCGGCGAAGGCACCATCGAAGCGTTTTTGTGCGGCGCCGGGTTGGTGCATGATTATAAACGGGTGTTTGGCGAAACGCTGACAGCGCCGGAAATCGCTGCCGCCGATACTCCCCAGAAAGAACAGACGATGGTGCGCTATGAACAGCGCATGGCAAAGGCTTTGGCCTCGGTGATCAATCTGGTGGACCCGCAGGTGATTGTCTTGGGTGGTGGGCTTTCCAATATCGAACGGTTATATGATAATGTCCCGAAATATTGGGGCGATTGGGTGTTTTCCGATCATGTGGAAACCCAATTGAAACCCAATGTTCACGGCGACAGCTCCGGCGTGCGGGGTGCAGCATGGCTATGGGTGGACTCATAAACAAGGCGCTATGCCGCGATTGCCATCACCGGTTTATCGCGGCAAGGCGGTGCCCCGATTGTGGCAGCCCCCGGCATATCCACCATCCGGAAATCGACAGTCTCGGCATTGCCCATGTGGATTGCGATGCATTTTATGCGGCGGTGGAAAAACGCGACGATCCAAGCCTTGCAGACAAACCGCTGATCATTGGCGGCAACAGTGATCGCGGCGTGGTGTCCACCGCCTGTTATATTGCGCGCACTTATGGCGTCCATTCCGCCATGCCGATGGTTCAGGCACGCAAACTCTGCCCCCATGCGGTGATCTTGAAACCGGATATGGAGCGCTACCGCATTGCCAGCCGCGCCGTGCGTAATTTGATGGATGCGCTGACCCCTTTGGTGGAGCCTTTATCACTGGATGAAGCCTTTCTGGATCTGACCGGCACCGAAGCCCTGCACGGCCTGAGCCCCGCCGAACAACTGGCACACCTTGCCAGCGATGTTGAAAAAACCATAGGGATTTCCTTATCCGTAGGCCTTAGCCACAATAAATTTCTCGCTAAAATCGCCTCCGATCTTAAAAAGCCGCGCGGCTTTTCCATCATCGGAAAGGCCGAAACGCTGGACTTTCTGGCCCGCCAGAAGGTGTCGTTGATTTGGGGGGTGGGCAAAGCCATGTGCGACCGGCTGCACAATGACGGCATCACCCATATCGGCCAATTACAACAGATGGAAGAAGCCGATTTGTTGCGGCGCTATGGCAGCTTTGGCGGAAAGCTTTGGCGGTTGGCACGGGGCATAGATGACCGCCAGATCGTTACCGGCACCGCCCCGAAAAGCGTCTCTGCGGAAACCACTTTCGAGCATGATATAGCCGATTATGAAACATTGGAAATCCATCTTTGGAAGCAATGTGAACGCCTGTCCAAAGCCTTGAAGAAAAAGGATCTGGCCGCGGGCACCGTCACCTTGAAACTGAAAACCGCCCGGCACCGGCAAATTACCCGGTCGCGTGCACTGTTCACCCCCAGTCAATTGGCCGACCGCTTGTTTGAAATGGGCCAGGCCCTGTTGAAGCCGGAATGTCGGGACCAGATCCCCTATCGCCTATTGGGCATAACGGGCACCAATTTCACCCCGGCCCAAATGGGGGATACCCCCGATTTCTTGCAGCCGGAAAAAGATCGCCGCGCCAAAGCCGAGCGAACCATGGACCAGATCAATGCGCGCTTTGGCACCCAAATGGTCAAAAAAGGCCGCTCTGTTTAAAGCCCTAGTCCACAGGCCGCCTCGGCAAGCTTGGCCTTGCGCCCGGCAAAACTTTCCAAAGCACGGTTAATTTTTGGCAATCTTTCAATGTTTTGACCGTAGAAAGTGCCAGAATATTGAATTGGCATGAAAGCTGCTTTGTAAACCGGACAAGATGGACAGCCTGCCGATTGAGGATATTCGATTATGAGCCACGCACTTATGGCAAATGTACAAATCGACAAGAACCCGACCCCGATCACAGATCACCTGCCGGGTCAGATTGCCTCATCTCCCCTTGCCTCCAGCCTGTTTCAAAAGCGGATATTGGGCAAGGCACAGCCGAAAGTTGACAGGAAAGCGAAAAGCCAGAATGTGGATTTGATTGCCGAATTCCTGACCTATGCGGCGGCCACCGAACAAAAACTGGCCGAACAGGAAGAACGCATCGCCTATCTGGAAGCCCTGTCCCACACCGATGACCTGACAAAGCTGGCCAATCGCCGCGCCTTTGAAATCGCGCTGGAGCAAGCCCTTGGCCATGCCAAGCGCTTCGATCAACATGGCATCATTGCGCTGTTCGATCTGGATGGTTTCAAGGACATAAACGATCAGCACGGCCATGAAGCCGGTGATCTGGTGTTGATAACCATCGCCAATTTGCTGGCCAGCAGCGTGCGCTCCATTGATTGCGCGGCGCGGCTCGGGGGCGATGAATTTGCGATCCTCTTAAGCCCATGCAAGCCATTGGGCGGCACCCGCGCCTTACAAAGGCTACAACATGCCATCGAACAACAATCCATCTCCTATAACGGGCACAGCCTGACAGTTGGTGCCAGCCTTGGTCTTCATGTCTTTGACCATAAAAGCACCCTGCGTGATCTGATGTTTCAAGCAGACCGGGCCATGTATCAAAACAAGCGCATGCGTAAACAACTGGCGAACAAAAACCTGTGCCAAGCCGTTTGAAGCGTTTGCCCCGCAGATCCTGAAGCCGTTCTCACATAAACAGGAAGACTCTGGCTCACCGGCCTTTTGCCTGTTAATCACTGCTCTGAACCTTCTTTCCGGATTAAAAGGGAGTGCTGTGATGACTATAGAAAAACGGCTTTTGGAACTGGGCATCGACCTGCCCACCCCCGCAAAGGCAGTTGCCAATTATGTGCCTTTCGTAGTGAGCGGCAATCTGGTCAGCATTTCCGGCCAATTGCCCATGACAAAAGACGGGCCCAAAAAAGGAAAAGTGGGCGTCGATCTGGATGTTGAAGAGGCCGAACAGGCCGCACGGCTGTGCGCCATCAATATCATCGCCCAACTGAAAGCCGCCTGCGGGGGCAATCTTGAGCGCGTCAAACGCATCGTAAAGCTGGGCGGATTCGTCAATTGCACCGACGGCTTCGATCAACAGCCACAAATCGTCAATGGTGCCTCGAATCTGATGGTTGAGGTGTTTGGCGATAAAGGCCGCCATTCCCGCTCGGCTGTGGGAGTGAATGCTCTCCCCTTGAATGTGCCTGTGGAAATTGATGCCTTGGTAGAAATCGACTGACCATCAAGCGGTGAGCATGTCGGGCACATCTCTTAAACTGCATAGCCGTATCACGGACTTTGATGCGGCCCTTTGGGATGGCATGACGGATGGCCATCCCTTTTTGCGTCATGCTTTTTTAGCGTCCCTCGAAGAGACGGGATGTGTCCGTGCCGAAACCGGTTGGTTGCCCCGCCATATGGGCCTTTATGACGAAAGCGGCGCAACGCTTTTTGGGGCCATGCCCTGTTATGTAAAGGGGCATTCATATGGCGAATATGTGTTCGACCATGCCTGGGCCGATGCATGGCAACGGGCTGGCGGGCGCTATTATCCTAAATATCAAGTCTCCATTCCCTTCACCCCCGTCACCGCGCCCAAATTGCTTGTGGCAGACGGACAGCCGGTTGAAACCATTCAGGCGCATTTATTGGATGGCTTGGCAGCCCTTACCGATCAACAAGGACTTTCCAGCGCCCATCTGACCTTTCTGCCACAGGATCAGGCACAAAAGGCGGAAGCGCAGGGCTATTTGCTGCGCACGGACCAGCAGTTCCACTGGACCAATAAGGGCTATGGCAGCTTTGAAGACTTTTTGAAGGATCTATCCTCAAGAAAGCGCAAGCAGATCCGCAAAGAACGCCGCGAAGCGCTGGCGGGCGGCATCCGCATCCAGATGGTAGAAGGCAAAGATATCACCGAAAGCCATTGGGATGTCTTTTACCGCTTTTATATGGATACGGGCAGCCGCAAATGGGGCACGCCCTATCTTGATCGGGCGTTTTTCTCTGCCATTGGCCAAAAGATGCCCGAACAGATTGTGCTGTTTTTTTGCCACAAGGCGGGCAATATCATTGCCGGTGCGCTGAATTTTCTAGGGCCGGAGCGGCTTTATGGCCGCTATTGGGGCTGTCTGGAAGATCACCCCTTCTTGCATTTTGAAACCTGTTATTATCAGGCCATCGACTATGCCATCGCCCATGGCCTGCAATTTGTGGAAGCCGGCGCCCAAGGCCCGCATAAGCTGGCACGGGGCTATACGCCCGTCAAAACATGGTCGGCCCATTGGATATCCGACCCCGGATTCCGTCAGGCCGTGGCGCGTTATCTTGAAACGGAACGCATGGATGTGGAGGAAACCGTCGCTTATCTGGGGGAGCACAGCCCGTTTAAAAAAACGTGATATAAGCGTCTGATCGCTGGCGACTAAAGCTCTGCTTCAGAGGTCATACGGGTGATGGAGACGCCAATTTTTTCGCCCACCATCATGATCTCGCCCCGCGCCACAAGCTCGCCATTGGCATAGATCCAGCATTCATCTTCATGCTTGGCATCCAGATCGATCACCGCCCCGCGGCCCATTTTCAGCAATTGCCGGATCGGCATTTCCGCCCGACCCAGAACCACCGATATATCAACTTGTACGCGTTTGACGGCACTCATCTTGTGCTTGGCTCCATTTATTTTCCCCATATTTGCAGGTCATGGTTTCTATTCCGTTAAGGGCGCCGCCAAGGCTTGCATCCCGCCCCCATTCAGGCGTATCGAAATGCCATGGAACAGACCAAAGTGAAAAGCCCCCAATCTATGGTTTCCACCAAAATCGAGTGGCGCTCCGATACAGGCCTTGTGCCCTATCCGGATGCCTTGGCCGCCATGGAAGACCGCGTGGCCGCCATTCGGGCGGGCAGCGCCCCCGAACAGGTGTGGCTACTAGAGCACCCGCCGCTTTATACGGCAGGCACCAGCGCACGGGAGAGCGATCTTTTGGCCCCCAAACGTTTCCCTGTGTATCAAGCGGGGCGCGGTGGGCAATATACCTATCACGGACCGGGGCAGCGCATTGCCTATGTGATGCTGGACCTGAAACAACGCGGGGCCGATCTGCGGCGCTATATAAAGGATCTGGAGCACTGGATCATTGACAGTCTGGCGGAATTTGACGTTCAGGGCGATGTGCGCGAAGGCCGTGTTGGCGTATGGGTTACCCGTCCCGACGGGCGGGAAGAAAAAATCGCCGCCATCGGGGTGCGCGTGCGACGCT
Organism: Iodidimonas gelatinilytica; assembly: GCF_008579125.1. Taxonomy (NCBI): domain Bacteria; kingdom Pseudomonadati; phylum Pseudomonadota; class Alphaproteobacteria; order Iodidimonadales; family Iodidimonadaceae; genus Iodidimonas; species Iodidimonas gelatinilytica. Next base: position 122,697 of record NZ_BKCL01000005.1, read on the forward strand.
GGGTCAGCTTTCACGGAATCTCGCTGAATGTGTCGCCTGATCTCGCGCATTTTTCCGGTATCGTGCCCTGCGGCATCACGGAACACGGAGTCACATCCCTGCACGCGCTGGGGGTAAAAGCCAGCATGGAAGATATGGATAACGCCCTTCAACACCACTTCCACCGGATCTTCCCGCCGATTTCATGAAATATTCGCATCGGCGTGCCGCTTTCCCTTGAAAAACCTGCGCCAAATGGCCACACTCCGTCCCACGTTCCTGGGGGAGCTTCACGTTAGAAGCTGAGAGGCCGATAGCCGCCAATTTTGCGGCCGCGCGGCGACCCTTCGAACCTGACCAGGTTCAAACCTGCGAAGGGAACGGACGGTTACGGGGCCGAAACAATATGCTTCAGGCATAGGTTTTGGCCAATACTGCCCGCATATGCTTCCCTGAGCGCCTGGTCCCCTCGTCGAACCAAGCAGCGATGCTGCGCCTTGTGACCTGGAGACTGAGCGATGCCCGATAGCCAAGCCCCGATTACGGTAACCACTGGCCCTTTGCCAGCCTCGCGCCGTGTGTATGTGGACGGCACCCTAAACGGTGTGCGCGTGCCTATGCGTGAAATCACGCTGCACCCCACCGCCAAAGAACCGCCGGTCATGGTGTATGACACCTCTGGCCCATTTACCGACCCCGACCAATCCATCGACATTGAAGCAGGTGTACCGCGCATCCGCGAGCCATGGATTCGCGCCCGCAAAGATGTGGAAGATTATCCCGGGCGCGAGGTAAAACCCGAAGACAATGGCAATGTATCCGAACGCCATCTGGCGCGAGAATTTCCTAAAAAACACAGCCCCTTGCGCGCGCTTTCCGGCAAGCGCCCGACCCAGCTTGAATATGCCCGCGCGGGCATCATCACGGAAGAAATGGAATATATCGCCATCCGTGAAAATCTGGGCCGTTCCGAAACCATGCCAGCGGGCGACCGCGATAATGGCGAAGGCTTCGGCGTCCATATTCCCGATTTCATCACGCCGGAATTTGTGCGTTCGGAAGTAGCGGCGGGCCGCGCCATCATCCCCGCCAATATCAACCATCCAGAAGCCGAACCGATGATCATCGGCCGCAATTTTCTGGTGAAAATCAACGCCAATATCGGCAATTCCGCCGTGTCGTCCTCTATCGCAGAGGAAGTGGACAAAATGGTCTGGGCCATCCGCTGGGGTGCCGATACCATTATGGATCTGTCCACGGGCCGCAATATCCACAATACCCGCGAATGGATTATCCGCAATTCGCCGGTGCCGGTGGGAACGGTGCCTATCTATCAGGCTTTGGAAAAAGTTGGCGGCGTGGCAGAAGACCTGACATGGGAAATCTTCCGCGACACCTTGATCGAACAAGCCGAACAAGGCGTCGATTATTTCACCATCCATGCAGGCGTGCGGCTGCCCTATATCCCGCTCACGGCAAAACGCGTCACCGGTATTGTGTCGCGCGGTGGCTCGATCATGGCTAAATGGTGCCTGGCCCATCATAAGGAGAGCTTCCTTTACGAGCATTTCGAAGAGATTTGCGAGATCATGGCGGCTTATGATGTCTCCTTCTCATTGGGAGATGGTCTGCGCCCCGGCTCCATTGCCGATGCCAATGATGCCGCCCAATTCGCCGAACTGAAAACACTGGGCGAGCTGACGGAAGTGGCATGGAAACACGGCTGTCAAGTGATGGTGGAAGGCCCCGGCCATGTGCCGATGCACAAAATCAAGGAAAATATGGACAAGCAGCTGGAGGCTTGCCACGGCGCACCTTTCTATACGCTTGGACCGCTCACGACAGATATTGCACCGGGCTATGATCATATCACCTCCGGTATCGGGGCGGCGATGATCGGTTGGTTCGGCACCGCCATGCTGTGCTATGTGACCCCGAAAGAGCATCTGGGCTTGCCAAACCGCAATGATGTGAAAGAAGGCGTGATCACCTACAAGATCGCCGCCCATGCTGCCGATCTGGCAAAAGGCCATCCCACGGCCAAAGCCCGCGATGATGCCCTAAGCCGGGCGCGCTTTGAATTCAGATGGGAAGATCAGTTCAATCTCAGCCTTGATCCCGAACGGGCGCGAGAATTCCACGATCAAACCCTGCCCAAAGAAGCGCATAAAACAGCACATTTCTGTTCGATGTGCGGGCCGAAATTCTGCTCCATGGCCATTTCGCAAGAAATCCGCGATTTCGCCAAGCTGCAAAATGATAACGGCGAAAGCATTGAAGATGCCCAAGCCGGAATGCAGGAAATGTCGGCCGAATTCAAAAAGAAAGGCTCTGAAATTTACCTTGAAACCAAGGATTGATTTCAGCGCAGCATAAAGCCGAGAAAACGAAAAACGGCCAGGGAGCATCGCGCTTCCTGCCGTTTTTTCTTTCACTGTTGCCGAATTTTGAACTTATCGTTTTTGCACAAACTCGGCGCGCAGAACGAGGCCCTTGATGCCTTCATGGCGGCAATCGATTTCCTGATTATCATCGGTCAGGCGGATGGATTTGATCACCGTTCCACGCTTTAAGGTTTGGCCAGCGCCTTTTACCTTCAGATCCTTGATCAGGGTGACGCTATCGCCATCGGCCAGCACATTGCCCACGGCATCGCGCACTTCACGGGCCTTGGCGGCTTTTTCAGCAGCCTCTTCAGGCTAAGCCATTCCCCCGTTGCTTCATCATAAACATAGGCGCCATCGCCCGCATCCGTCATGGCGGTTCCTTATCTGATTCTCACTCTATCCAATGGTGAAGCCTTGGCTGTAACGCCCGCGCAGGCTTTGGTCAACACCCGCCACCCATTGCGACAATGCGCGCACTCCAAACAGATGCAACCAACTACTGCCCATCGCCATCCACGAGATTTTCGGCAGGATCGAAAGCTTTGAGCCACGTACCCAGCTTGCAATCAAAGAGTGCCCCCTTATCCTTGCCGATGGCCAGAATACCGCCGGTGATGAAGGTTACCTTGATTATTTCCGACTTGGCATCAAACACTTCCCAGCGCTGCCCGCCCCTGTTCCATGCGGCAACAGTGGTACGGGTTTGCAGATAAACGCAGGTGGCATCCGGCACTCCTGATCCGCTGGCCGGTGCGGAGGGCGCAGAGGAACAACAGCAGCAACATTTTGAAGATCCGCCGCCCCCATTGCCATCTCCGCCATTGCCATTTCCGCCATCATCATCATCATCGTCGTCGTCATCGTCCTTATCATCGGGCTCGTCGCAATCATTGCCGGGATGATTACCGCCGGGCTTTTTCTTACCATCCCGAAGCCGACGCGCTTCCTTCTCCAGATTGATTGCCTCGCGCCGTGCCTCTTCTTTTGCTCCTTCGGCAATCAAGTCATCAAGCCGCGCGATTCGATCATCCACCTGCCCCAGATCGATATCGGGGTTCAACTCCTGAGCGATCTCGATTTTCTTCTTGATACGCTCTAGTTCTTTTTTTGTATCCTCCACCCGCTTCAAGCCACGTTTTCCCGCGCTCATGACCCTCTCCCATTGCCTGTGACAATCATCGAAAAACCCCAATAAATTTATCGTATTACCACATATTTCGCTATTTTTTTCTGTATAATGTATTTGCCACCATAAAATCTGACAGGCAAAGCCGCATAGATTATTATTCGAAAATTCAATGAATATTCTCTCTTATCAACAGCTTGGGAGGGCAGACATGCTCAACATCTATCTCACCTTCGATGGCAATGCGAAAGCAGCCTTCGACTTTTACAAATCCGTTTTCGGTGGAGAATTTTCCGAATTTGCCACCTTTGCAGAGGCACCCGCCGATATGAATGTCCCAGACAGCTATAAAAACCGGGTGATGCATGTGTCTTTGGCCATTGGCGACAGCACGCTGATGGCCAGCGACCATGTTCCCGGCTGTGGCCCGGCTCTGGTTAAAGGCAATGATTTCGCCATTTCCATCACCGGCAAAAGCAAAGACCATTGCGACACGCTGTTTGCAAAGCTGTCTGAGGGTGGTGAGGTGAAAATGCCGCTCGATGAAACCTTCTGGGGCGCTTATTTCGGCATGTGGACCGACCAATTCGGCATCAACTGGATGATCAATTACCAATTGCCGCAAGACTGACTTTATCTACACAAATAAACCTGCAAAAAAGCCTCTCTCGCAGAGCACTCTATCGTCTGGACAATGGATAGAGACTGTGCATGGCCCCTCGTCTTTCCGCATTATTTGCGCCGCCCCATATCTGTGGGGGATTGCATGAAGGGGCCGTAGGCGGTTATAGAACCGGCAGGCACACCGCATCTCTGTGCGTGGCAGTGAATCGGATTTTGGCGGAGACGAATGACTATGCAACATGCCCGAATTTATCGCCCTTCAAAATCAGCCATGACATCAGGCAGACGCAACACCCACAAATGGGTTTTGGAATTCGTCTCCACGACACCACAGGTCATAGATCCCTTGATGGGTTGGACAGGCAACAAAGATACCAAAAAGCAGATCAAGCTGCGCTTCCCCACCAAGGAAGAGGCACTGGCCTATGCCAAAAAATATGGTATTGCTGCCGAAATTCTGCCCGAGCACAACAGAATGCGTATCATCAAGCCCTATGCGGATAATTTCAAATAAGCCGCGCTTTGGTCACGCCCCAAAGGCCCCGTAGCTCAATTGGATAGAGCACCTGCCTTCTAAGCAGGTTGTTGCAGGTTCGAGTCCTGCCGGGGTCGCCATTTTACTGTGCCTCCCCCTTTCAGACTCTTAGCGTAGCATCGGGCCACGCACTGTACCCCAGATAGAAAAAAAGAAGATCGCAAGATCTTATCTCCTTTTCCGTTCATTTCTGCTTCATCTAGAAGTTGTTAGTCACCTGTTTGAGAGAGGGCATTTTCTGCGCCGTCTCAGAGGGACGGGGAAACGGAGGGAAGCGGCCATGACCGCAATCGTGCAATCCAGTGGATCAGCAGAGCAAAAGGCCTGCGGAACGCCCAGCACTTTGGAGGCATGGGGAAAAGCATCGAGAAACGCCCCATCACAGACTTATCCTTTGACCCATCCTTTGGCCCATCACTGCGCCGATGTAGCGGCTGTCTTCATGCATTTGTGCACAAATTCGGTGATTGCCAACAGGCTAGAGCATGCGGCGGGCCGCGCCCTTAGTGAAATCGATATTCAACGCCTTGCGGTCATTGCCTTTTTGCATGATCTGGGCAAGCTCAATACCGGGTTTCAAAGCAAAATCTGGCCGGCGTCTTCACAAAATATCCGACCCGCCGGGCATGTTAAAGAAGGCCTCGACGCTCTGCATAGAGATTTTCGGCGCTCCAATATCCCCGAACATCTCAAGATTGACGCCATTTATACATGGGGCGAGGAAGACAAGATCAGCGATTATCTGTGTGCCAGCATTTCCCATCATGGCACACCTGCCGGATGGGGGACTGCCGACGGCGGGAAAAGTCTTCCGCCTTGGCTGGCCGTACAAGGCTATGACCCTGAAAGTGCCGCCAAGCAGATGGGTGAGGCTTTAAGCCAATGGTTCAGCCCTGCCTTTGATGTTGAGAACGCCGCGCCCCTTCCCCAAAGCCAGCGGTTCATCCGATTGTTTGCAGGCATTGTCTCCCTTGCCGATTGGATCGGCTCGGCACAAGCGTATTTCCCTTATAGCACCGCTTATGATGCCAGCTATATCACCGAGGCAAAAAAGCGGGCTGCGCTGGCACTTGAGGCTTTTGGCTTTACCAATAAAGCACAAAATGCCCGTGCTAGCAGCCCCGCACAGTTTTGCGACCTGACAGGCTACAGCCATCCCAATTCGGCGCAAGCCGCCATCGACACCCTGTCGCCGGAGCATAGGCTGGTGATATTGGAAGCGGAAACCGGCTCGGGAAAAACCGAAGCGGCGCTGTTACGCTTCGTGCGCCTTTGGGAAGCGGGAAAGGTGGAAAGCCTGTTTTTCGCCGTTCCCACCCGGTCTGCAGCGGTGCAATTACACAAACGCGTTCAAACGCTTGCCACAAATTTTTTCAAAGACCATGCCCCTCAAGTCATTCTGGCCGTTCCCGGGTATTTCAGGGCCGGAGATGCAACCGGGCAAGCCCTGCCCGGATACCGCGTTCTATGGGATGATGAAAAAAACAGCTCACCAGACCACATCGCCCGGCGCTGGGCGGCGGAAAACAGCAAGCGTTATCTGGCGGCTCAGATCGCCGTCGGCACAATAGATCAAGCCATGCTTGCGGCCTTGCCCGTGAAACACAGCCAACTGCGCAGCGCCAGCCTTGCAAAATCCTTACTGGTGATCGACGAGGTTCACGCCTCTGACCGCTATATGACCGAAATTCAAAAGGAATTGCTCGACCTTCATTGCGGCGTCGGCGGCCATGCCATGCTGATGTCTGCAACCCTTGGGGAGCGGGCTCGAAGGCACTGGTTAGATCAACCGGAAAAGCCTTTGCAAGAAGCCATTGATGCGCCCTATCCGGCCATATGGACCGGTGATGGCGGCCATATTTCTCCGCAATCCGGCCCGAACAGCCACCCGCAAAAACAGATATCCCTGTCATTGCAAGCGACAAAAACCGCCACCGATTGTCTGGATGCCGCCATCACCGCAGCGGAAAAGGGCGGCAAGGTGTTGATTATCCGCAATACCGTTGCTCTGGCGGTGGAAACCATGAAAGCACTGGAAAGCAGGCTTCAAGATCCATCTGTGCTTTTAAGCCTGAACGGCATTCCTACCCTGCATCATGGCCGCTTTGCTCCTTCAGACCGCATCTTGCTGGACAAAGCGGTGGAGCAGGCTATGGGGAAAGAGCGTCCGGCAGGCGGAAAAATCCTTGTCGGCACCCAGACATTGGAACAATCCCTTGATATCGACGCGGATTTTCTTATGACCGATCTGTGTCCAATGGACGTGCTTTTGCAAAGACTTGGCCGCCTGTACCGACATGCGAACCGCACAAGCCGTCCTCTTGATGGACCGCAGTGCCTTGTGTTGGAACCGCAAGATGGGTTGGCGTCATGCGTGTCCGGCACCAAACCCTCTATGACCAATGGCCTTGGCGCCTTTGAAAAAGATGGAAGCCTTGCAGGTATTTATACCGATCTTGTCACCATTCTCGCCACCAGACAATTGATAAAGTCCTATCCGATTTGGAACATACCAAAGATGAACCGCTTTTTGGTGGAACAGGCCACACATCCGCAGGCGCATGAAGCCCTGCTTGACGCCTTGGACGATAACGAGAGCTGGCGACACTATAACAACACCATGTTCGGCACCCTTAGCGCCCAAGCCCAACATGCACGCCTTCTCCGCACCGACACCGACACCCCCTATCACAAGATCAACTATCCCGATGACGAAGCCATCCGCACCAGATTGGGCGGCGAAGGCATCACCCTTGTGTTCGATGATCCCCCCCAAGGGCCCTTTGGCAAAAACATCAGGCAACTGATCCTGCCAGAGCACTGGTCACAAGGTCTCGATCCCATGGCCAGCCCGCTTATTACCAACACCGGCTGCAATGAATGCCTCCATTTCACCTTCTCGGGACAAAAATTCCGCTATGGCCGCTATGGACTGGAAAAGGACATAACAGAATGAAATACAACCTTCTCACAGAGCCGCTTATCACAGCGGATATGGTAAAATCAGGGCGTACCGCCCTTTCTTTGCCAGCCATTTTCGCCGCGCTGATCCGCGATGAAATAGCGGATTTTCCCGCACTGCGCCCCCATCAGGCACAAGCCTGGCATTGTTTTCTTGCCCAGCTTGGCGCCTTGGCCCTGCACCGCGCCGAACAGAACATCCCACCGCACACAATGCAAGAATGGGAAACGCTTTTACGCGGCCTTACATCTGATTTTCTCAATGACGCGCCGTGGCATCTTGTTGGGGCCGACGCCGACAAGCCCGCTTTCTTACAACCACCGGAACCAGTGGGCATCGTCTATACCGGACGCGCCGAAACACCCGACGCCCTTGACATGCTGATCGGCCAGAAAAATCATGATGTGAAAGAAAAATTATACCAAGAAAGCCGCCCGGAAGACTGGATATTTGCACTGATTTCCAAACAGACGGGCGATGGCTTTAACGGTGCGGGCAATTATGGCATCGCCCGCATGAATGGCGGTTCATCCAGCCGCTTTTCCATGGGTCTGTGCCCACTTTCTGACAAGACATCGGCCCCCACGCCAGGGGCGCGCCTGACCCATGACATCACCTTGTTATTATCAACCAGAGCCAGCCAATTATCGGACATGGCCGCGCTGGACTTTCCTGAACGTGGCGGCAAGACCCTGTTGTGGCTTACCCCTTGGCCATTGGAAGAACGGCAGGCTTATGCCTGAACACCTTGGATATCTGGTTTATTGAAATTTGCCGCCGCATTCGCTTGCACGGGGAAGGCGACAGGCTGATTGCAAAGACAGGCACCAGCAAAGCGCCCCGTGTGGATGCCAAAACACAAAAAGGGGTGGTGGGCGATCCATGGGCGCCGGTCAATGTAAAAGACCGCAAAAGCCTGACATTAGGCCCATCAAAATTGGATTATCACCATATCTGCGACTGGTTGTTTGGCGGCAATTGGCAAGCCCCCGCCATGATCCGCAAAGCCGACATGAGCGACACAAACCAAAATTGGGCTTTGATCATTCAGGCATTGGGCCGGGGCAATTGCAAAACATATGGCTATCATGAACGAACCCTTGTGCTACCGCGCCAAAGCGCCGCCCGTCTTATCACAGACGCACAAGCCCTCCACACCCTGTCGCAGGACTTGATCAAAGATATCGGTGAGCTGAAAAAAATCCTTGGCCATGCCATTGCAATCGCCGCAATCGACGGGCGCAGCACCAGCCCTGACAAGGATAAATACGCAGCAGCCAAGCCGTGGCAGGACGGTCTGGACCTTATGGCTGACCGCCATTTTTTCCCGGCCCTATGGGATATGCTGCCTGCCTATCTTCATAAGGATTACGCCGCTCAAGACGAAGCGAAACACCGTTTTTTCCGCCGTCTCATCAAAGAAGCGCAAACATTGCTGAACACCGCCATTGAAACTGTATCGGCGGCCCAGTTCCACTTGCGCGCCCGCAGCCGGGCCGAACGCGTGTTCAGGGCCCGCATTGGAAAACACTTCGATTGGTATTTCTCCAACGACAACAAGGAGGCCAATGATGCCGCCGCTTGATACCGCTAAAAACACCGCATCGGGCAACACGAAGGATGTGAAGGATATCATCGCAAAGATCGGCGATACGATGTGCCGCCTTCCTCCCGGAGACATGGCACAATTGCGACGCATGTCAGACAGCCCCTTACGCGCCCCCCATTTTTGGCGCTGGAAAGCGCAGTTCAATTGGGCGGACAGTCAAGACGACATATGGGCGACAATCATTACCGCCATGGCCATCCTGACCGATAAGGGCCGCGCCTTTGACAAAGCCTCGCCCCATGATCCGCAAAGGCCCTTGGGCCGCGTACTGTGCGATGGCGGCAACCGGAACTGGCCGGCAGCGGGGGAAACCCCACGCCCCAAATTTTCGGAATTGCGCCTGACCAGGCTTCTCAATGAACGCGGCTCATCCCGGCAAACCGCCGTTTTAAGGGCTATGCGCGTCCTCGCCCCCACATCAGCTTCGCTGAACTGTGTAGAGCTTGCCCAGTTTCTTTTGAACGACAAAAAAGACTGGCCGGCCCAAAAAATTGCTCAAACATATTATGCCCGGCTAGACGGCGCTGAACACACCTCCAAAACCAAAACATCAAAGGAAAACCAATGACATCCGCACGCTTTTTGCAAATTCATACCCTTCACAGCTACACAGCCAGCCTTTTGAATCGCGACGATTCCGGATTGGCCAAACGTCTGCCTTTTGGCGGTGTGATGCGCACCCGCATTTCCTCGCAGTGCCTGAAACGCCATTGGCGGATGGCCAAAGACGATCCCCATGCTCTTGCCAATATTGCTGGTGTGGAACTGGATGTACGCTCGCGGAACATTGTGGAAAAACGCGTCCTCAACAGCTTGCGTTCTTCTTTTGAGAACGATCTGGTGGATGCCCTTTCCGGGCCGTTCCAAAAAGCGGTTTATGGCGACAAAGGCGAGGACCAAAGCAATAGGCAGCCGCTATTGCTGGGCGAGCCGGAAATCACTTGGCTGAAGGATCAAGCCAGCAAGATTGCCCAAGAGGCGCAAGGCGATGCCAAGCAAGCCAAAACATTGGCTGAAGCATGGGCCAAGGACTATAAGAAAAACACCAAAGCCATGCGCGATCAGACAAAACTACCCGGCGGCATCAGCGCCGCCCTGTTCGGCCGCATGATCACATCCGATGTGGAAGCCAATATCGACGCGGCGATCCATGTGGCGCATGCCTTCACCGTGCATCCAGAAGAATCCGAAAGCGATTATTTCACCGTTGTCGACGATCTTCAGGGACAAGACGAAGAGGCAGGGGCCAGCCATATCGGCGAGACCGAACTGAATTCCGGCCTGTTTTATGGCTATGTTGTGGTGGATATTCCGGCATTGGTCGATAATCTTGGCGGCGACACCGATCTTGCAGCAAAGGTGATCCACAATCTTGTTTATCTGATCGCCGAAATTTCACCGGGCGCGAAACGCGGCTCCACAGCCCCTTATGGTCGCGCCGATCTGATGCTTGTGGAAGCAGGCAACCGCCAACCGCGCAGCCTTGCCAATGCCTTCCAAACGCCAGCTTTGCCAAAACTCGAAGATGCCATCGCCAAACTGCAAGACCATGTAAAGCGTTTGGATGAAACATATGCTACCGGTGAAGACCGCCGCGCCTTGACGCTTTGGAACGGCGAATTGAACATGGCCGAGCGCGTATCCTTGGAGAATATGGCTCAATGGGCAGCGAAACAGCTAAACGCCTCGTCCGGTGATTGAGCCATGAAAAGACATTTAATCCTTAGACTGGAAGCGCCCTTGATGGCCTTTGGCGGGGTATTGGTGGATAATTACGGCGTGACCCGCGATTTCCCCGCCATATCCATGCTTACCGGGTTGATAGCCAACGCTTTGGGCTGGCATCGCCGCGATAGCGAGCAGCTTCAGGCCTTGCAAGACCGGTTGGTTTTTGCCTCGCGCTTGGATAAAGAGCCCGGCATTTTGCACGACACGCAAAATGCCCAGATCTATCAAAAGGATCAGGGTTGGACCACATGGGGCACCCCGGAAGGGCGGGAAAACAGCCCGTCCTATAAGGGGATAGACGATGAAACGCCGCAAAGAGGCAAATATCTTTTGCAACGCCGATACCGCGATTACCATGCGGATGCCAGCATCAGCATAGCTTTAAGGCTGGAGCCAGATGCCGCGCATCCCAATCTGGAAGACATCGCACAGGCTTTCGATCATCCGGCCCGACCGCTTTTTCTGGGGCGCAAATCCTGTCTTCCGTCGCGCCCGCTGCTGGACCCCGAAGCGGATCGCTGGGTTTTTGCCAATACGGTTTATGAAGCCCTGTGCAAAACCACCTCCCTTGCCCCCCATATGCCCAAACAGGAAGCATATCGTGCCCAATGGCCACAAGGGGAAGGCCCGCAAGGGGATCGCGCGCAAACCCTTAGCGACCGACGCAACTGGCGATCCGGCGTCCATGCGGGCCGCCGCCCTATTAATGAAGGCCGGATAGAGGCGCCAGCCACAGCAGGGGAAAGCCAATGACCAAAAGCCTGCGCTTTATTCGCCTTCCCATTAAGCTCGACCAATTGTGGATGCTTGCCGGGCAACGAAACTGGATGTCCTCCCCCAAGATGGTGATGGATGAAGGCCTGGCATTGCATCACGCCTTGGCGGAAACGTTCGGCAAAGGCCGGCTTCAACCCTTTCGACTTATGGTGACGCCGGGGCAAAAGACCGGCATCATTTACGCCTATTGCACAACAAGTCTTGCCGAGCTGAAAGACACCGCGTCCCTTAGCGGGCCGGAATATGCCCATCTGTTCGACTTTGACGCCCTTATGGCCAAGGACATGCCGGTGCAGTTTGCAACGCAGCGGCGATTGGGGTTTGACATCCGCCTGCGCCCGGTGCGCCGATCACGCCGCTTGGCACAAAGTGCAGCCATCTTTGAAATGGATGCCTTCCAACATGAAATGGAAACGCGTTTCCCCGATCCCCACAGCACCGAACCGAAACCGAGCCGTGAAACCGTTTATGGCGCTTGGTTGGCGGAACGTTTGGGAAATGCGGCAACGCTTGTAAAGGCAAGGCTTGTGCATTTCAAACGCCACCATGCGGTGCGCAATGGCAAAGCCAGCGAAGGCCCCGATATAGTTCTGCAAGGGGATTTGACCGTCGGTGACCCGGATCTGTTCGCACAGTGCCTGATCAACGGCATTGGCCGCCACAAAGCCTATGGCTATGGCATGATCCTTTTACGGCCAAGCGAGAACCTCTGATGTTGCATGGTCGCCTCGGGCTGGAAAAAGCGCAAATTCCCCATAAAAACAGGCATGGCCTTTTATGGTTGGATCGTGGCCAGCTCAGTGTCGAAAATGGCTGTCTGCGCTTCATCACCGGCGGCGGTGCGCTTGGCCCGGGCGATTATCAAATCCCCCATCAAAGCGTCTCCACCATTCTTTTGGGGCCGGGGTCCAGTGTCAGTCAGGATGCCTTGCGCCTGCTGGCCCGGCACAACACCTTGTTATGTGCTGTGGGCGAGGATGGTGTCAGGGCCTATACGGCGCCGCCATTGGGCCCCGATCGATCCGATCTGGCGCGGCGTCAGGCGCGGGTCTGGGCCGATGAAACCATGCGGCTTGATATTGCAAGGCGGCTTTATGCTTGGCGGTTGGGAGAAGTGCTACCCCATAAGGATATCGCCATCCTGCGCGGCATTGAAGGTGCCCGCATGAAAACCAGCTACAAGCTGGCAGCGGAACGTTATGGCATAACATGGCGCGGGCGGCGTTATGATCGTTCCAATCCCAATGCCGCCGACCTGCCCAATCAAGCCATCAATCACGCCGCATCGGCTGTAGAGGCCGCCGCCGTCATCGCCGTGACAGCGTGCGGAGCGATTCCGCAATTGGGCTTTATCCATGAAGATGCAGGGCAGGCCTTTGTTCTTGATATTGCCGATCTGTTCCGTGTGGATACGCTTTTACCCATCGCTTTTGGAGCCGTAAAAGAAGCACAGAAAAACCCCGCACAATCCATCGAGCGACTGACCCGCCGCCGTGCTGCCCGTGAAATGAAACGCCTGGACACTGTTTCCAACATGATCGGCAAGATCAAAGACCTATTCGGCTATGGCGAAACGGAAGGTTAAACCATGCCAATGACCGTCATCATCACCCGCGATGTGGAAAATCGCTATCGAGGCTTTTTATCCTCGGTGATGCTGGAAGTGGCCACCGGCGTCTATACCGGCCCCCATATCTCCAAAGCGGTGCGCGAACGGGTTTGGGCGGTGCTGACCGATTGGCACAATTCATTAGGGCGCGGCGCGATCATAATGACATGGCGCGATCCGAATGAGCCGGGCGGTCAGGGCCTGCGCAGTCTTGGCGAACCGTCTCGTACCCTTGTCGAGACTGATGGCGCCCTACTCGTAAAACGAGATATTAAAGATACTTTCACACTACCTTGATCTTTGATAAGTGAATATCTAGAGTGGTTTAGTGACCAGAGGCTCCCCCGCACCTGCGGGGATAGACCCTCATTCTGGATCATGGCGGATTCCTGTGCTCAGGCTCCCCCGCACCTGCGGGGATAGACCTCGATTGGCGGAGAGCCAGCGACAGCCGGGTCGGGCTCCCCCGCACCTGCGGGGATAGACCTTAAAGAAATGAAGCGCAATGCGACCGCCAAAGGGCTCCCCCGCACCTGCGGGGATAGACCCCGCCGATGGCGCTTGGCAGCTTGGTGAGTGGCGGCTCCCCCGCACCTGCGGGGATAGACCCAATATCACCATCCGCCCCGGCGCTGGTGAGGAGGCTCCCCCGCACCTGCGGGGATAGACCTGGGCATGACGTGACCGGGCCTGCACATCGGCAGGCTCCCCCGCACCTGCGGGGATAGACCCCCATCGCTCAGGGATGCTGTGTGGGCCCTAATGGCTCCCCCGCACCTGCGGGGATAGACCTGTACGCACATGGGCGGGGGGGATCATCTCCAGGGCTCCCCCGCACCTGCGGGGATAGACCTCGTGATCAAACCGAAGGACTGTCCCATGCCAGGGCTCCCCCGCACCTGCGGGGATAGACCCACGCCGACCGGCACCACAGCCGGGCGAACCGAGGCTCCCCCGCACCTGCGGGGATAGACCCATACCGGATTGAGGGAAAAGCCCTTTTCCGCGGCTCCCCCGCACCTGCGGGGATAGACCCCACATCCAGAGCGGCGGCCCTGGCATCAGCCGGGCTCCCCCGCACCTGCGGGGATAGACCTTATGACCCAGCGTTTGCAAGACAACGACACGAGGCTCCCCCGCACCTGCGGGGATAGACCGCTGGCGGATGCGCCTCGCCAATCCCGCCTTCAGGCTCCCCCGCACCTGCGGGGATAGACCTGATCCCCGCGATCAGAACACCCAAAACCACCGGGCTCCCCCGCACCTGCGGGGATAGACCCTCTGCATTGACGGGCCGCAGGCTATCCAGCGCGGCTCCCCCGCACCTGCGGGGATAGACCCCGAGAACTGAAAAAGTGTCGGGGCTTTGCTTCGGCTCCCCCGCACCTGCGGGGATAGACCCTGGGGTGTGCGGTCCGTGCCGGCGCTCGATTTGGCTCCCCCGCACCTGCGGGGATAGACCTCGATTCCTTTTTCCGTCAAAATCGCTTTTGACGGCTCCCCCGCACCTGCGGGGATAGACCTCAGTCAGCATTGATGAAAGTATTGCCGACGCCGGCTCCCCCGCACCTGCGGGGATAGACCCAATTCGCGAGCTTGCGTTTTTGTCAATGTCAAGGCTCCCCCGCACCTGCGGGGATAGACCCCAGCCATTCCAGCCGGTCATCACTGCGGGTGCGGCTCCCCCGCACCTGCGGGGATAGACCCCGCAATAGCCGGGTGCCAGAGGGTCGTCCTTTGGCTCCCCCGCACCTGCGGGGATAGACCCTGTTAGGTGGCACCTGCATTGCCCCCCTTACTGGCTCCCCCGCACCTGCGGGGATAGACCGTCTCAAAATAAGGTCTGGACGCTGTTTTTCACGGCTCCCCCGCACCTGCGGGGATAGACCCGCCGTAGCTGATCAGGATCTCGCGGGCCATCAGGCTCCCCCGCACCTGCGGGGATAGACCTACGATGCCGCTGCCGTCAGGATGCCATCGACAGGCTCCCCCGCACCTGCGGGGATAGACCCCAGCGCGCATCCCTCGGACGGCCGGTATCCCGGGCTCCCCCGCACCTGCGGGGATAGACCCGTGTCGCAATCCAAATAGAGCGCCTGCAGCGCGGCTCCCCCGCACCTGCGGGGATAGACCATAATCGCGCCGCCCGCGATGGCGATGATGATGGGCTCCCCCGCACCTGCGGGGATAGACCCGATCCGAGCGGCGCTTTTCCCGGCTGATGCCAGGCTCCCCCGCACCTGCGGGGATAGACCCGCGCCGTAGGACAACAGAGCCTTGCCATCATGGGCTCCCCCGCACCTGCGGGGATAGACCTGGATATCAATGCGTATTTAGATCAGGCAAAAGGGCTCCCCCGCACCTGCGGGGATAGACCTGGTTTAAAAAGCGTTTCAAAGAGCCGAGCACTGGCTCCCCCGCACCTGCGGGGATAGACCGCCTTATTGACAGCAGTCTGGCTGGCCTGCTGTGGCTCCCCCGCACCTGCGGGGATAGACCCTTACGCGGATCGCGCAGCCCGCGCAGGTCGCGGGCTCCCCCGCACCTGCGGGGATAGACCATATGACTGGTGAGGGTCTGCTTTCGTCCGAGGGGCTCCCCCGCACCTGCGGGGATAGACCTTTTTCCGATCCGATGAAAACGCTCGATGCACTGGCTCCCCCGCACCTGCGGGGATAGACCCAATCACGCCCCCTGTTCCGCCCACATAAAGCGGGCTCCCCCGCACCTGCGGGGATAGACCTTGATCAGCAAATGGCCGGGCTGCACGGGACGCGGCTCCCCCGCACCTGCGGGGATAGACCTCCTCGCGCTTGGTGGTCCACGCGATCACCCGGGGCTCCCCCGCACCTGCGGGGATAGACCTTCGGCTGATCCAAACCGGGCGCGGCTTTTATCGGCTCCCCCGCACCTGCGGGGATAGACCCTGGTGTTTCTCAGACACGAGCGAGCGGAAGCGGGCTCCCCCGCACCTGCGGGGATAGACCCCGAGTTACGTTGCATCTAACCGTTAGGATGCAGGCTCCCCCGCACCTGCGGGGATAGACCCGATTTGTGGTCAATCGGAGTTAGGTGCATCCTGGCTCCCCCGCACCTGCGGGGATAGACCTTTATTGACCTGCCGAATGAAGACAGGGCGGCAGGCTCCCCCGCACCTGCGGGGATAGACCCGGGTAGGCGTCGCGCCGACCTCTGCGCCCTCGGGCTCCCCCGCACCTGCGGGGATAGACCCTTTTGCTCAGGCTTTGGACCTTTTCCGGTGGCGGCTCCCCCGCACCTGCGGGGATAGACCCATGTCAATCATGCTCAGACGCTCAAGAGATGCGGCTCCCCCGCACCTGCGGGGATAGACCTCATCACCCACCTCCTGTGTCGTAAGAACGAAAGGCTCCCCCGCACCTGCGGGGATAGACCTGTATTGTCCGGCATGGATCGTGAGAATGTTGTGGCTCCCCCGCACCTGCGGGGATAGACCTGGACCTGTCGGAGCGCTTGGCGTGAGCGCCTTGGCTCCCCCGCACCTGCGGGGATAGACCCCATTTGGCGACGCTGCACCTAAAGCTCTCATCGGCTCCCCCGCACCTGCGGGGATAGACCCGCTTGCTGATGTGCAAGCCCGGTCGCGTCATGGGCTCCCCCGCACCTGCGGGGATAGACCCTTTGACGATGGGATCAAAGGCAGGCTGTCAGGGGCTCCCCCGCACCTGCGGGGATAGACCCCCGCTGAGATCGTCTGGGTCGATTTCCGTGATGGCTCCCCCGCACCTGCGGGGATAGACCCGAGAAGAAACTGAAACTCACTGACCTGACACCGGCTCCCCCGCACCTGCGGGGATAGACCTCCGCCAGCGATGAAAAGTGTTATGGGCTGCAGGGCTCCCCCGCACCTGCGGGGATAGACCCCTTGGGGAGAGGCCGAAGAACCTGATTGCACGGGCTCCCCCGCACCTGCGGGGATAGACCTTGTTTTGAGGTCAACCGGGCATCCTGCCATGCGGCTCCCCCGCACCTGCGGGGATAGACCCGAGAAATACCGTCCCGCGCGGCAAGTTACGACGGCTCCCCCGCACCTGCGGGGATAGACCTGTCCAGACTACAACAAAATCAATCAATCAAAAGGCTCCCCCGCACCTGCGGGGATAGACTATTACCACCAGTCATCCCCGGATTTGATCCAGCGGTGCGGGCGACATGGCCTGCAGCGCAGTGATCGGCATCATCGCAGGGCAATAGCTCGCCAGCCGTGCGGCCCGCCTGCCACCCATTGAGGCGTTAACACCGCTACCTAACAGCATCACCCTACATGCGTCCGCGTCCACGCCAGCCAAGAACGCCTGTCACAACCGCCAGCACAAGCGCGACGATCAAAATAATCACCGCAAAATCTGCGGAAAGGTCGGCGATGCCGCCAAAGCCAAGAAATGCGGCGACCAGTGCCAGAAGGAGAAAGAAAATCGCCCAACCGAACATATCCCTGTTCCTTTGTTAAGGGGTTGTCCCAAGAGCTTTAAAATCAGCTCTTATGCTAAAAAGCTCAGCTTGCGTCGTCCTCAATTTCCTCACCAACAGATTCAATGTCCTCGCCCGCGCCCTCAATGGTGTTGCATGCGGCTACACTCAGCCCACCCAACAGCGTCAAAGCGACAAGCATTCCATAGCGGCGCATAATCTCGGCATAGGTCATTTCAGAGTCCTTATTCTGTTTCTATGCCCTATATACGATTTTTATATGTGATTTGTTCGCACCCAAAAGCCATAATGCTTCATTTTTTTAATTTAGCCTTGACTCTAATTAGCTAATTATCTAATTAGATAAGCATGAAAATAAATCACGTCCTCAAAGCCCTGTCGCACCCAATCCGCAGAGATATCATTGCTCATCTGCGCAATGGTTCCATGACAGCGGGTGCATTGGCCGAAAAGTTCGATGTCTCCAAACCCACCATGTCCACCCATTTCGCCGCCCTGAAAGAGGCTGGGTTGATCACGGCGGAGCGCGACGGCGTGACGATCCATTATCGCCTGAACGCCACTGTGGCTGAAGAAGCCATTGGCATGCTGATGGGTTTGTTCGGAACCCAACATATGCCTTCAGTGCAAGAGCAGCCCCCTGCCCCCGAAGAAACGGAGAATGAGATATGAAACGCATCATAGGCCTTGCTGCGACCATCGTTGTTGTTGCCTTGATTCTAGGGCTGTGGCTAAGCACCGGCACAGGTGACAGCATTGCAGCCAAAAGCGCCGCCAAGTTGGGCCTTTCCCCTGCTTTCGGGCCTTATATTTTCCCGGTGTTCGGGGGCCTTTATCTGCTGCTTGTCAGCCTGTCGAAACATGGTTGGCCAGAAGGTGATGGCTTGTCCCGCGGGGTCAGCAAATCCCGAATGCCTATGGTGATGGGCTTATTGTTCGGGCCGCTGCTCGCCTTATTGCTGCAAACCTATTCAGGACTTCAACAATTTGATCTGATTGATAAAAATGGCATGATGATGGGCCTTGCCATCCTTGATGTGCTGTTCTTTTTGTTCATGGGAAATTATATGACCACGGTGACATGGCAAAGCCGCATCGGCTTTCGCTCGCCATGGACCATGAAAAGCGAGCAGGTCTGGGTGAAATCTCACCGGATTTTAGGCCGTGGGCTGGTGGTCATTTCTTTTCTGGCGCTTGTTTTACTGGCCTTCATGGATCCAAAAACGGTGATCTTTGTCCATATTGGTACGATCATTGGATTGAAGCTGGTGGTCTATCTCAATTCCTATCATTTATGGCGCAAAGCGCGGCTGCAAAGCGCCTGATCTCTTTGACATAGAAGGATAAATCTCATGCTTAAGGCAACCGCCGCCCGAATTATGTCTACACCGCACCGATCAGCTGTTCTTGCCCTCATGTCTCTTTTTATCTTGAGCGCCATTGTTCTGGTTTATGGTTTTATCAATCCTGCGCCCGCTCTCGCCGAGGAGGCTCAAAGCACTGGAACACCTCCGATCTGGACGGTGAGAAACGCCGATGTAACGCTTTATCTGGTGGGCACGGTTCAGCTTTTGCCGCCAGATCTAAGCTGGCGCTCTGCCACCTTTGATCATGCGCTAAGCACAGCTGACAGCCTGATTCTAGAGAGCGATCCAAGACCAGAAGCCCGTACCGACCTTCAAAAATTGATCCCCCAATTGGGCGTGCTGAGGGATGGCCGTACCCTGACTGACCTGTTGAGCGAAGAGCAGGCGGCGGCTGTTTATGACTTGGCCACAGAGCTTTCTATTCCCTTGCCCGCCATGAATCCATTGAAACCCTGGCTGGCCTCCATCCAGCTTGGCTCCATGGCAGCAATGAAGCGCGGCTATATGATGCGGCAAGGTGTTGCAGAAACGCTGGTGGAAACAGCGACAAAAGCCAATACGCCCCTGAAGTTTTTGGAAACGGCAGGTGCCCAATTGCATGTTTTGGCGGATCTGTCCGAGCCGCTTCAAATCGGCATGCTGATGCGCAGCGTGGAAGAAATCCGCAAAACCGAGTTCCAAAATGACAGGATCATCGACCTTTGGTCCAAAGGCGATATGGAAACCTTGGCGGATTTTCTTCACGGCGAAAATGGTGTGTGGTCCGATGAAGCAGTATATCAGGCCATGGTGGTACAGCGGAATAGGGATTGGGCCAACCAGATCGACGCCGTCATGAAAAACCAGCAAGGGACGCCCCTTGTCGCGGTGGGCATCGGTCATCTGGTGGGGAAAGATGCCCTACCCTTGATGCTGGCGGAAAAAGGATATCAGGTGCTACGCATCGAATAAGGAAAACAAATAGCAGCGAGGAAAAGCGGCTGGGGTACCTTCGGGACAGCCTCAGCCGCTTTTGAGATATTTCACCGCCGCATCGCGTTCGAATAAATAAAGCAAGACCCGCAAAGCATCGGCGCGGGGGCCTTTCAGATCAGGATCGCGGGCAATCACAAGACGCGCTTCATCGCGGGCGAATTCCATCAGATCGCTATGGGCTTCCAGATCCGCCAGCCGGAATTCCGGCATCCCCGATTGTCGGGTTCCCAGCATTTCCCCCGCCCCGCGCAGCCGCAAATCTTCTTCCGCAATAAGAAAGCCATCTTCGGTTTCGCGCATGATATTAAGCCGCGACCGTGCCACTTCCCCCGCATCAGCCGCGCGCAACAGCATACATGTGGACGATCCCGTCCCGCGCCCCACCCGGCCCCGCAATTGATGCAATTGGGCAAGGCCGAAGCGCTCTGCATGTTCGATCACCATGATGGTGGCATTGGGCACATCCACCCCCACCTCGATCACCGTTGTGGCCACCAGAACGGACAAATCCCCCGCCTTGAACGCGGCCATCACGGCATCTTTTTCGGCGCTTTTCATGCGGCCATGCACCAGCCCGACTTTTGGCCCCAAAAGCTGTTGCAGCTGGACAAAACGATCTTCGGCGGCGGCCAGATCGCTTTTTTCCGTCAGTTCCACCAAAGGGCATACCCAATATATCTGCGCACCGGCCCCCACGGCGCGGACAATGCCATCGATCACCTCTGGCAAGCGGTCCAACGATACCACCCGCGTATCGATCGGCTTTCTGCCGGGCGGTTTTTCCATGATCCGGCTTACATCCATATCGCCATAAATGGTCATGGTCAGGGTGCGCGGAATGGGGGTGGCCGTCATCACCAGAACATCGGCCCCACGCTTTGATTTTTCCGCCAAAGCCAGCCTTTGAAACACTCCGAACCGGTGCTGTTCATCCACCACGACAAAGGCCAGATCGGCAAAATCCACATCCCCCGTCAGCAGCGCATGGGTGCCCACCAAAATATCAATCTCACCGCCCGCCAAGCGGCTCAGAATATCGGCGCGCGCCCGACCCTTGATGCGCCCTGTCAGAATCTCCATCCGCAGGCCCGCCTTATCGGCCATGGATTTCAATGTGTCGAAATGCTGGCGGGCGAGAATTTCCGTGGGAGCCAAAAAGGCCGCCTGCCCGCCTGCCTCTACCGCCCCCGCCATCGCCAGCAAGGCAAGGATGGTTTTACCCGACCCCACATCCCCTTGCACCAAGCGCAACATGGCAGAGGGATCGGCCATATCCGCTTCGATCTCTGCCAAGACACGGACCTGATCATTGGTCAGTTGCCATGGCAAGGCATCAAGAATAGCGCGTTTCAGCCTACCCGAAGGCTGCAAGGACCGCCCCCGGCTTTTACGGGCCCGATGCCGGACCAGTGCCAATGCCAATTGATTGGCCAGCAATTCATCGTAAGCCAAGCGCCGCCGAGTGGCGGTATCCGCTTCAAGCTCTGCTTGGGATTGCGGCGCATGGGCGGCGTCAAGGGCGCGTTTCCAGCTAGGAAAGCCTTCCCGTGCCACCAGATCCGGGTCCGACCATTCCGGCAGATCGGGTGCCAAAGAAAGCGCCCCTTCCACCGCCCGGCGCACCGGCTTTTGCCCCAATCCTTGCGTGAGCGGATAAAGCGGCTCCAAAGCAGGGAGGCTGTCTTCTTCTTCGGGTTTGACGATATAATCGGGATGGGTGATCTGCGGGCGATCCTGAAACAGTTCCACCCGCCCCGAAATCAACCGGGTGCTGCCTTCGGGCAAGGTGCGGACAAGCCAATCGGCGCGGGCATGAAAGAATACCAGCGTTAAAAAGCCGCTGTCATCGCGCATGATGACCCGATATGGCCCGCGGTGCCGTGTGGGCGGCTGATGATGATCCACCACCAGCGATAATGTGACCACCTCGCCTTCTTTCACTTGCGCCACTTTTGGCCGGGCGCGACGGTCCACAAGGCCGGTGGGCAAATGCCACAACAAATCCACCACCCGCCCGCCGGTCAGGCGCTCGAACAAAGCTTTATTGCGCGGGCCAACACCCGGCAGCGTTGTGACATCGGCAAACAAGGGAAACAGGATGGTGGGGCGCATGAGCGGTCGATCCAAAGACTATAGTGGCTTAGCGACGACCCGGCCGATTGCGCCATTCTTCTTCAAGAAGCGCATAATAATGATCGTCGAGCCATTCGCCATAGCATAGAAAACTTTTCTTGAAGATGCCTTCGCGGCGAAAGCCCAAAGCCTCCACAAGGCGGCTCGATGCCCGGTTGGGAGCGGCAATAGTGGCCACAAGGCGGTGCAGGCCATGATCGCCAAACAAATGATCCACCATGATCCCCACCGCTTCGCCCGCCATCCCACGGCCCTGAAATTCATCCAAAAGCCGATAGCCGATTTCCGCTTGTTGGGGACCGGGAATACCAAAGCCCACGCCTATGTCTCCCGCCGTTTTTCCTGTGGGTCGATCGACGATGGCATATTGATACCAGCCGCCTGAAGGCCCTTGTTCACCGGGTTTTTTCGTTTTCATTTCCAAAACCACATCCCGCGCCCATCCTTCGGTATCGGGATTCTCCCAGCCGGTATAGCGATTGGCCTCAACGCCGGTGCGGGCCGCCACCAAAGCGTCTATGTCGCAGTCATCCACAGGCCGTAAAAGCAGCCGGGCATTTTTTTCAAGTGTTGGCGTTCGGGTGGTCATGGCGTGTCCTATCCCATCAAATGATCAAACGGCCTGTACCGCAATTGGCGGCTATCCTGAAACGCCATGCCCGTCTTGGCAAGCTGCAAGACCATATTGCCCCCTTGGCGCTGGACCGGCGGCCTTCGCGCTTTTATAGTCCGCCGCGTCTTTGATCCTGACGCTTCGTCCTTGGCCCCTTCTTTTCTTGATGAGATCCCCATGTCTGAAAATCTGCCAACTGCCAATATCGATCTCGAAAACCGTCGCAAACGGCTGGTCTTTCGTGCCTGGCACCGGGGGGTGAAGGAAGCCGATATCATCATCGGCACCTTCGTGCGCACCCATGTGGAAAGCTGGGATCACGAACAGATTGCATGGTTTGAGCGGCTTTTGGAAGAAAGCGACCGTGATATTCTGGCCTGGATCATGAAATCCGAACCGGTGCCTGACATCTTTGACACCCCCTGCCTTCACGACATGCAAAAGCTGGATTATGTGAGCATCGGGGATTAGGCCATGGCGGATCTGGCTACATTATTGAAAGCCGACCGTCCTCAAACCCTTGCGGGCGTGCCGGAAGGCTTTGATGCGTTGGTGCTCGGCGATCTTGCACAGGCCGCCCAATCGCGCCTTGGCGCCGTGCCTTTGCTGCATATTGCCCGCGAAGATCGCCGCATCAGTGAACTGACGGAGCAAATCGCCTTTTTCGCGCCGGAAATAGAGGTGATCGCCCTCCCTGCATGGGATTGCCTGCCTTATGACCGGGTTTCTCCCAATGGCGAAATCATGGCCCGGCGCATGGCAGCGCTCACCCGCCTTGCCACCACGAAGCCGTCTGGCCCGCGCATTGTTTTGACCACTATTTCGGCGGCCCTGCAGCGGGTTCCTGCGCGCGATTTTGTCACCTCGCAAAGTTTTTGCGCAAAGCCCGGTGACAGCATCGACATATCGGCCCTTACCGCCTTCTTGACCAAAGGCGGCTATAGCCGTTCCAGCCAAGTGACCGAACCCGGCGAATTTGCCCAACGCGGCGGTTTGATCGACATTTTCCCGCCCGATGCGCGCAGCCCTATCCGGTTGGACCTGTTTGGCGACGAACTGGATCAACTGCGATGTTTTGATCCTTTGAGCCAACGCACCACGGGCAAACTGGACCGGATCGACCTTCGTCCGGTTGGCGAGTTCGCTCTGGATGAAACCGCAATCCGCCGCTTCCGTAAGACTTATGTGGAAACATTCGGGGCGGTGACCGACTCTGATCCGCTTTATGAAGCCATCAGCGAAGGGCGGCGCTATCAAGGGGCCGAGCATTGGCTGCCCTTATTCCATGACCGCATGGAAACCCTGTTCGATTATCTGCCCGATGCCCTTGTCAGCCTTGACCATCAGGCATCGGAAGCCGCCACCCAGCGCATTGAATCCATCTGCGATTATTATGAAACGCGCAAGGAAGCCACAAAGGCCAAGGTCAAGACGGCGCTGTCTTCCCCCTATAAACCCTTGATGCCCGGCACCCTTTATCTTGACCATGATGAATGGGATGATCTTTTGGGAGAAAGGGCGGCCCGCACTTTCTCGCCCTTTGCCGCCCCTTCGTCCGACATCGTGGTGAATTTCGATGGAAAGGTGGGCCGCAATTTCGCACCGGAACGGCAAAATCGCGACATCAATATCTATGATGCCCTGCGCACATATGTGTCCGGGCTTTTAAAAGACAAAAAACGTGTCGTTTTGGCCACCTATTCCGATGGGGCGCGCCAACGTATGCAAACGGTGCTGGCCGATCACAAATTACACAAAACCGCCCCGGCGCAAAACTGGGACGAGGCCCGCGCTTTGCCCAAACAAACCGTTGCCCTTGCTGTCATGGCTTTGGAGCACGGCTTTGACACCCCCGATCTGGCGGTGGTCACCGAACAGGATATCTTGGGCGACCGATTGATCCGCAAAGGCCGCAAAGCCCGGCGCGGTGATGATTTCTTGCGCGATGCCTCTGCCTTGTCACCCGGCAATCTGGTGGTGCATGTGGATCACGGGGTTGGCCGCTTTGAAGGCCTTGAAACCATCGAGGTATCCGGCGCCCCCCATGATTGTGTGGCACTCACCTACCGCGATGGCGACAAGCTGTTTGTGCCGGTCGAAAATATCGACGTTCTCTCGCGCTATGGCTCGGAAGGCACCGACAACGAGTTGGACAAATTGGGCGGCCATGCCTGGCAGGCCAAAAAAGCCCGCATGAAAAAGCGCATCCGCGATATGGCGGAAGGGCTGATCAAAATCGCCGCCACCCGCGCTTTAAAGCATGCCGAAACATTTTCTGCCCCCGCCGGGCTTTATGATGAATTTGCCTCGCGCTTTCCCTATACGGAAACAGATGATCAACTGCGCGCCATTGAAGATGTGTCCAGCGATTTGATCTCGGGAAAACCCATGGACCGTCTGGTCTGCGGCGATGTGGGTTTTGGCAAAACCGAAGTGGCGCTTCGCGCCGCCTTTATCGCTGTAATGGCTGGACAACAGGTGGCTGTCGTCGCACCCACGACCCTTCTCGCCCGCCAGCATGCCCAAAATTTCACCGAACGATTCCGCGGCCTGCCGGTGCGTATCGAACAGCTTTCACGGCTTATCAGCCCCAAAGAAGCCCGCACCACCAAGGATGGCCTGCGCGATGGCACGGTGGATATTGTGGTGGGCACCCATGCACTATTGGGAAAGACCATTGAATTCAAGCGGTTGGGCCTTTTGATCATCGATGAAGAACAGCATTTCGGTGTTGCCCATAAAGAAAAGCTCAAGCAATTGAAGGCCGATGTGCATGTACTGACCTTAACCGCCACCCCCATTCCGCGCACCTTGCAATTGGCCATGTCGGGCATCCGCGACCTGTCTTTGATCGCCACGCCACCGGTGGATCGCTTGGCGGTGCGGACCTTTGTTATGCCATTTGACGATGTGGTGATCCGCGAAGCCCTGTTGCGGGAACATTTCCGGGGCGGGCAAAGCTTTTATGTGGTGCCGCGCATCGCTGATCTGGAAGAGGCCCAAGCCTTTCTGCGCGATAGCGTTCCGGAAGTGAAAGTTATCACCGCCCATGGGCAGATGTCGCCCGCCCAGATCGAAGACACCATGACCTCGTTTTACGAGGGGCGTTATGATGTACTTTTATCCACCACTATTGTGGAATCGGGGCTGGATATTCCGCGGGCCAATACGCTGATCATTCACCGCGCCGATATGTTTGGACTGGCCCAGCTTTATCAATTGCGGGGCCGCGTCGGGCGCTCAAAGGTGCGGGCCTATGCCTATCTGACCCACCCCGCCAACCGCATCATGACCATTGGTGCGCAAAAGCGGCTGGAAGTGCTGCAATCACTGGACACATTGGGGGCCGGCTTTACTCTTGCCAGCCACGATATGGACATCCGCGGTGCTGGCAATCTTTTGGGCGATGAACAATCGGGGCATATCAAGGAAGTGGGGGTAGAGCTTTACCAGCAAATGCTGGAAGAAGCCGTGGCCGCCGCCCGCGATGGCGGGGCCGAAGATGCGCAGGATGACGGAGCCTTGTCACCGCAGATCAATGTGGGGGCCACCGTCTTGATCCCCGAAACATATGTGGAAGATCTCAATCTGCGCATGGCCCTTTATCGGCGCATCGCAGACCTTGACTCAAAGCCGGAAATCGAAGGATTCGCCGCCGAATTGATTGACCGCTTTGGCCCCATCCCCACCGAAGTAGACCAATTGCTATCGGTGATCGAGATCAAGATAGCCTGTATGGCCGCTGGAATTTCCAAGATCGATGCCGGACCAAAGGGCATCACGGTAAGTTTCCACCGCGATCGCTTCGCCAATCCCGGCGGACTGGTGGAGTTTATTTCCAAACAAAAAGTCACCGCCAAATTGCGGCCCGATCACAAATTGGTCTATCTGGCGCGGATCGACAGCGTGGAACGGCGCCTGAAGGTGGTCAAGCAACTGGCACTTGGCATTTCAAAGGTGGCTCAAAAAGCCAAACAGGCCGCATAACCACGGAACCGGCCATCAATTTCCGGGGCGGACAGGAACCGGCACGGTGCAAACGTCAACAAAAGACGTGGGACCGTGATGCCAGAAAGCCCCCTTGCGATTCCTTTGCGCATCCAGCTGTTCGAGGAATCTTGGATGGCTGGTATTGATCACTTCCAGCCTTGTTCGATCGGCAGGATCAAGATCGGCGGCAATGGCCATGGATTTGATCGCCGTGCGCAAGGTTTTGCTACCGATCACCCCGCCTGCAATATCCCGATCACCGCGATAGGCCCCTTGGATAAAGCGAAACCCTTGAAGCACCCGACCAACGATGGTGAGATTACGGTCCAGATGTCGCGGCGCCTGGCCAATGGGGAAATAAAAATCCGACGTGGCGGAGTCCGCTTCATTTTCCCGCGCGAACGCCATAACACCGGGACAATGGATCGCCCATTCCCGACCCTCCTTGCTGTCATATCCCAGTGCAAAGCCTTGATAAAGGCCGGTTTTGTCGGCAAAGGGGTCATTGCTCTCTACCGGCGTCACCCCGTCTAGCCGGCCCATCTCCCATTCAAATTCTGCAGGAAGTGCGGGAATATCCTCCACATCAACCTCAAGCCCGCCTTGGGCGACGAAATTCTCGATCACTCGATAAAAGCTGGTGTTCGTATAGCGCCCTTCGCGCACCAAACGCTTTAACTGCTCGACATTTTTCGGCGCAAGATCGGGAGCAAGTTCCACAATCACCCGCCCCCGATCCATCTCGATATAAAGCGTATTTTCAGGGTCCAGCCTGCGCCACACATCATCCTGACCGCGCGCGCAAGTGGTGGCAAATATCGTCGCCGACAGTACCGCACCCAAAATCCCTATGCGTCCCATCCGTCTCATATATTTGCCCCCTTTTTACGGTTTCACTTAGCCAAGACGTGCCTTGGCCGCTTTCAGCTTTTCAAGTTGATCGCTCTCTTGCTCCAAGCGGTTACGGGCTTCCGCCACCACCTCATCAGGCGCATTGGCAACGAATTTCTCGTTGGAAAGCCGCCCTGACAGGGCATTGATTTCCTTCTCGGTCTTGGCAATGGCCTTGTCCAGGCGTGCCCGTTCTTCCCCAAGATCGATCACACCCTCAAGCGGAATAGCGAAAGAAGCCCCGTCCATCACGAATTGCACCGCGCCTTTATTCGGCAGATGCTCGGTGGGGGTGATGCTGGCCAAACGCCCAAGCCGTAAAATCAAATCACCATTACGGGCCAGCCATGAAAGCCGTTCCTCGCGGGTTTCCTGCACCAAGACCGAAACCTTGGCCCCAGCGGGGATATTGGCTTCCGACCGGGCCGAGCGCGTGGCACTGATCAGATCAACGATCCATGTCAGTTCCGCATCGGCCTCGGCATCCACCGCATCGGCGCGCACCACCGGCCAGCGGGCTTCGATCAGATCAGCGCGGTCGCCTTCAAAAAGCGCATGCCATAATTCTTCGGTGATAAACGGCATGAAAGGATGCAACAGCACCAGAATCTGATCCAGAACCCAACCGGCAACCGCGCGGGTTTCGTCCTTTTCCGCGCCGTCTTCCCCCATCAAAGTGGGCTTGATCAGCTCCAGATACCAATCGCAGAAGGTGCCCCATGTGAAATGGTAAATGGCATTTGCCGCTGCATCGAACCGGAACGCTTCCAGCGATTTTGTCACCAGTTCTGCCGCCTTGCCAATCTCGCCGATAATCCAGCGATTAACCGACAAAGTGGCCGGCGGCGGAGCCAGATCCCGGCTGCCGCCAATCCCATTCATTTCACAAAAACGCGCCGCATTCCAAAGCTTGGTGCCGAAATTCCGGTAGCCTTCCACACGGCTTTCCGACAGCTTGATATCGCGGCCCTGGGTTTCCAAAGACGCCATGGTGAAGCGCAGGGCATCGGCTCCGTATTTATTGATGAAATCAAGGGGATCAATCACATTCCCCTTGGATTTCGACATCTTGTCTCCTTTTTCGTCGCGGACCAAAGAGGTGATATAGACATCCTTGAACGGCACTTCATTCATGAAATGCAGGCCGGACATCATCATCCGGGCAACCCAAAAGAAGATAATGTCAAAGGCCGTGACCAGCGTTGCCGTGGGATAAAAACGCTTCACATCCGGCGTATCTTCGGGCCAGCCCAGCGTGGAAAACGGCCACAAAGCCGATGAGAACCATGTATCAAGCACATCTTCATCGCGGGTAAGCGCAACGCCCTCTCCCGCTTGTGCCTGGGCTTCTTCTTCCGATTCCGCCACATAAACGGTCCCATCCGGGCCATACCATGCTGGGATCTGATGGCCCCACCAAAGTTGTCGCGAAATGCACCAGGGCTGGATATTCTCCATCCACTGATAATAGGTTTTTTCCCAATTACCCGGCACGAACTTTGTTTTTCCAGAACGCACCGCCTCAATGGCAGGCCCAGCCAGCGTTTTCGCATCCACATACCATTGATCGGTCAACCATGGCTCGATCACCACGCCGGACCGATCACCATAAGGCATCATGATACACTTGGGCTCGATTTTCACCAAAACACCCAAGGCATCCAGATCGGCCACCACCGCTTTACGCGCCTCTTCCCGGCTCATGCCACGATATTTTTCCGGGGCGTTTTCGTTGATGGCGGCATGTTGATCGAAGATATTGATCATCTCCAGATCATTGCGCTTGCCCACTTCGAAATCATTAAAATCATGGGCGGGCGTGATCTTCACCGCTCCGGAGCCTTGTTCGGGATCCGCATGTTCATCGGCAATGATGGGGATAAGGCGATCCGTCAACGGCAGGCGCACCATTTTGCCCACCAGATGGCGGTAGCGATCATCTTCCGGATGCACGGCAACAGCCGTATCGCCCAGCATGGTTTCAGGGCGCGTGGTGGCGACAATGATGCGTTCATCGCTGCCATCCACCGGATAGGCCAAATGCCAGAAATTGCCGTCTACCTCGCGCTGTTCCACTTCCAGATCGGAAATGGCGGTGCGGAATTTCGGGTCCCAGTTTACCAGCCGTTTATCGCGGTAGATCAATCCCTCGCGGTGATATTGCACGAATACCTTTACAACCGCTTTGGACAAACCCTCATCCATGGTGAAGCGCGAGCGCGACCAATCCGCCGATGAACCAAGGCGCTTCAATTGGTTTTCAATGGTCCCGCCCGATTCCTCTTTCCACTTCCAGACCCGCTCCAAAAAGGCTTCGCGCCCCATATCGCGGCGGTCCAGCCCCTCGGCGGCCAATTGGCGTTCCACCACCATTTGGGTGGCGATCCCCGCATGATCCACACCGGGTTGCCACAACACATCCTTGCCGCGAAGCCGCTCGAAACGGCACAGCACATCTTGCAAGGTATTGTTGAGCGCATGCCCCACATGCAACGAGCCGGTGACATTGGGCGGCGGAATCACGATGCAATAAGGCTGGGCATCGGGGCGGCGGCCACTTTTGAAGGCCCCGCTTTTTTCCCAATGCGGGAACCATTTTTTCTCGATATCCGACGGATCGTAATGCTTGTCCATGTATCCAGCTCAATAGGTTTGCCAAGGGCGTCAAAAGAGTTTGGCGCACTCTAACGGCTGCATTGGCTCTAATCCATGCAAAAAGACAAGCTTTAAAAACAGAGTGAAAGAATACCGGACTGTGGCTTATTTACGCCCGCCACGCGCCGCGATGCGCGCCACTTCCCGCTCCACCATATCCTCGACGATGCGGGGCAGATTTTCATCCAGCCAGGCCCGCAACATCGGCTTGAGCATTTCCCGCACCAAGCCTTCCAAGGTATTGCCTGCCCCTTCATACCCGCCAACCAACATGGCCGACAATTCCGCAAAAGAGGCGCTGGACCGCTCTTCGGTACTGCTGGAAACCAAAGCCTCTTCGGTGATTTTATCAGCCAGATCCTCAGCAAGGCTATCCGGCTCGTCAAAGTCTGGCTCGGACTCTGGTTCTGGTTCCGCTTCCACAAAGTCAGTCAGCTCCAGAACATCGTCTTCCGGCTCTGGCTCCGGCTCAAAGGCCGGTTCGGGCTCAGGCTCAGGCTCAGGTTCAGGCGCTGGCTCCGGCTCCATATCGGCCTGATCCAGCGCACTATCTGCCTCTGGTTGCGTTTCTTCAACCGGACGCGACTCATCGGAAGATGACTCACCCTCATCCGCCGAATCTTCTGAAATGATGCGGCGGATGGAGGCAAGAATCTCCTCCATCGTTGGTTCTTTTTCGACCGTCTCAGTCATAGGCGACAATCACCGGCCCTGCGGCTGTTTGTTGTTACGCTATAGAATAGCCGCGAAATATCCTTAGAGATGGTTAATTGTGATAAAAATTTCTGTCAACACTTAGGCCAAGGCCCATTTATTATTCAGAATCGTCTTTATCACCCGTTCCCCATCCCACGAACTTCCATTTCACAGACTTGTAGTATTCTTCCGGCTGATACAATTCAACCGGCAGATTAAGCGATGCGGCATTCAATCGACCCACCGCTTCCAAAACCGAAAAGCCCGCCACATATTCATTACGGCGTGCCGTTACCAGATTCACCCGGCTATCCAGCAGGATCTGTTCCGCATCCAAAACGTCCAAAGTGGTGCGCGACCCGACAGAGGCTTCCTGGCGCACTCCTTCAAGGGCAATCTCATTGGCGCGCACCTGAGCGGATGTTGCCTCGATACTGGCTTGAGCCGCCCGGTAATTTTCCCACGCCACCCGCACATTCTGCATCACCTGACGTTCCGCCGAAACGATCTGTAAACGCCGCTGGCTGTTGACCTGCTTGGCGCGCCGCACGGTGGAATATTCCGCACCGGATTGGTAAAGTGGAATATCGATGGTGATACCATAACGGGTGGTTTCGCCCACATTGCTAGCATTCACAAAGCTATTGGGAACCGGGTCGAAAGTCAGTGTCGGACTTTCACGCCGGGACCAGTCAGCAAAGGCACTAACCGTGGGGAGAACGCCGCCCTTGGCTTCCTTCACATCATATTTCGCCGCTTGTTCCACATGGCGGGCGGATACCACCAACGGATTTTCATCCAAAGCCACCTCGACAGCCATATCTTCGCTTTGCGGCAATGGCGGCAGTTCGGGCGCATCTTCCAAAGTACCCGGATACATGCCGATGATCCGGCGATAGATGGCGCGGCTGGTTTCAAGGGTTGCCTGCGCCTGAATACGTGTGGAGCGGGAACCGGCCAAGGCCGCTTCCGCCTGCGCCACATCGGTGCGCGTCACTTCCCCCACCCGGAAGCGATCCTGAGTCGCTTCCAATTGACGGGTGAGAACCTGCACATTGTTATCATTGAGCCGCACAACGGCCATATCCCGCAGCACATCCATATATGCGGTCACAGCATCCAAAAGCACCTGCTGTTCCGTCGACAGCAAATTGGCCCGTCCGGCCATCACTTCGGATTTGGCGCCCTTATATTGGTTGAAATTCCGCATACCGCGAAAGATCTGCTGATCCACGCGGGCAGAATACGCTTCATTGCTGCCGTTGAAATCATTGTCATTGACGATCGTGCCGTCGGTTCCGCGAACGGTGGTGGAGGAAATATCCGATTCAAACAATTGAATCTGACCGGAAATATTGGGACGCCAGTTGGAAATCGCCGCCGGAATCGCTTCATCCACCGAGCGTTGTTCCGCCCGGGCTGCGGCCAGATCGGGATTGCTGTAATATGCTGCGGCCAAAGCCTCCCGCAGGTTTCTGCGTGAACGGCCCCTGCAAAGCTCACGCTCAAGCCAAGTGCCGTTGTGGCCAATAAAAATCGTGCGCGTTTCATATCCTGTCTATCCTTCGTATGGCCCTTGTTTTTACGGGCCGTCTCGCTGTCATGTTTGTTGTCGCAACACCCCATAATCAAGGGTGTTCTTTTGTGGCTCAACCATATCGGTAAGAGATATAGATAAACAAGCATACTTTCAGAAATTCACCTCAAAGTTCTGCATTTTTGCCACAAAAATCAGAAACGGAATGTCTCTTTTTTAGAAAATCCGGGCAGGACCGGTGTAAATGCATCGAACAATTCCCGCGCGCCCACAGCCTTTTCCGCTCCGTCGCCTGCACTTGTTTTGGTGAAAACCACCCCCCGGCTCACCCCGTCTTGCTGGCGCACACAGACCAAACGGCCATGATCGGCAAGCTGCGCCATCAGGCTATCGGCAATCGTCTCCACCGCGCCATTGATGACAATCACATCGAATGGACCATGATCGGGAGCGCCAACCACCAATTTTCCTTCGATCACCACGGCATTGTCACAGCCCTGCTCTGAAAGCTTGGTCGAGGCTTTACCAGCCAAGTCCGCGTCTTCCTCAACGGCAACGACCGTTTCCGCCAAACGCGACAAAACAGCGGTGGAATAGCCGGTGGCTGCACCAATATCGAGCACCACATCATCGGGTTTGATGTCGGCAGCCATCACAAGACGCGCGAACACCATCGGCTCCATCAGATAGCGACCTTCGGCGATTTCCAGATCTTCATCCAGATAAGCGACGCCACGCAAAAACTTGGGTACGAACTGTTCACGCGGGACAGTCCTGATCGCATCAAGCACGCGTTCGTCGGAAACCCGATTGGGGCGAATCTGCCCTTCGATCATGGCAAGGCGCACGGCCTTTGAAGAGTCCTCGGCACTGGCCTTGCTCATGGCTGCGTTTCTCATCACAGTTCAGTCCCTTGATAAAGCTGTTTCAGGCTGGACTTATAACCATGGCAATCCCTGCTGACAACGGCCAGACGCACTCTAAGCCTTCAAATATCATTTGAGCCGCGTCTTTGAACAAAATCGAAGCAAATGACAAATCGCAACTATTGCGTTGCACATCAGCCAAGGCTTTGCTATTACGCCGCCCACACCGACCTGCGGCCCGGTGGCGGAGTGGTTACGCAGAGGACTGCAAATCCTTGCACGCCGGTTCGATTCCGGCCCGGGCCTCCAGATTTTCGGTGACTTTCGGCGGATTGTCATCATTTTGCGAAAATATTCGCAAGAAGGACTTGGCAGGATGAATTTTTCGTCCTATACGATCCGCCCGCGGCCACGGTCGCACGATATACGGTTTCCGGACCAGCTGTGTTCAGACACGAATATGCACACAGCAGGCCCTGATCCCCGGTAGCTCAGTTGGTAGAGCGAGCGGCTGTTAACCGCTTTGTCGCTGGTTCGAGTCCGGCCCGGGGAGCCAATCACCCGACAGGTGCACAGCATCTGTCGGGTTTTCTTTTGCCCCTTCCCCATATCGCCCCGAAACCAGCCCTCGCCGCACAGATTTTGGCGACAAAACGCCTTCCCAGACCAGCGGCACGCCGCAGCCTCACTGGCGCTTCATTCAAAGATTTTCAGAGGAAAGCACCCGGCGGAAGGGATCAATGATCCAGCTCTGCATCGCCGCACCTTTCATTTGCGCCAAGGCAGCCTCGATCAGGCGACGCCCCTTTTCAGGTTCGCCGTTCAAGATCATTGCCCAGCCGCGCAGCGCGTCCAGTCGTACCGACCATTCATCTCCGGGGCTACCGGCTGCAAGCAAGGCGGGATCAAGCCCCTCCACGATCGGCGCAGCGGCACCGCCATCGCCCATATCCAGCAGGGCCTGCGCCAGATAATAATTCAACACATGCACACCGGGTGAGGCTGGCCCCATCAGGCGGTCGAAAGCATCGCGCGCCGCTGTCAGCCGGGGAATCGCCTCCATGGCCTTTCCCAATTGCACCAGAATGACGCCTTCATTGCCGCCCGCCATCAGGCAATTGAGATGCTCAAGGCCAAGGGAGGCGCAGGTCGTCTCGCGCACGTGGGCAATCAAGGGCGCAGCTTCGGCCCAGCGTCCGCTGGCGGCATAAAGATTGCCCAATACCCCGCGCCCTTCGGCCAATTGGGTCGATTCCGGCCCGAAGGCGGCGGCCAATGCCGGCAAGGCCTCGGCCAGCACGCTTTCCGCCTTTTCCAGCCGCCCCGAATGAAGAAGGGCGGCACCATAATGCAATTTTGCGGTGGCGCGGCGTGCATCGCTGACGCCTGCATCGGCAAAGCGCGCCTCTTCTTGCAATTTTTCCAGAAGGACCACCGCCTCTTCCTGCCGCCCGATGCGGACATAGCCCTGCGCCAGATCAAGGCTGAGTGCATGGAAGTTGCGCGCATCATCCGGCGCAACACGGGCAAGACGCCGCAATGCCTCTTCATAATGGTCTGTTGCCGTTTCGCTTTTGGCCTGAAGAAGCTCAAAGCGCCCATGCGCCCGGGCAGCGGCCAGCCCTAGTGCGTCATCCTCGTCGAGTCGCGCGCCCGCATCTCCGTCGGCGGCCTCAAGCACCTCGCCCGCTTCGTCATAAAGCGAGGCATTGCTAAGCGCTTCGCCCAAGCGATAGCGAGCCTCCAGCGTGCGCGGATGGCTTTCGCCCAGCATATGGGCCAGAAGCAAAGCAGCGCGGCGATGATGCAGAACGGCGGTTGGGAAATCCTGAAGGCCGGTATAGATTTCCCCCGCCGTCAAGCGGACCGAGGCCTCCATGGCAGGATCGGCAGCAAAACGCGCTTCGATGCGCTTTGTGGCCTGTGTCAGTGCATCGCGCAGGCTGGCATCATGGCCCGCACCGGATTCGCGCGGGTCGGCATTGATCATGATATCACGCAAGAAGGCGGCGGTGGCTTCGGCGCGCGTTGCTTGCTGCTGTGCACTGTGCCACGCCTCGCTGGCACGCAAGAACAGCCCGGTGCTGGCTGCCACGCCCAACGCCAAAAGGGAAATCACCCCGATAAGCCAAGGCCGCCGCGCCCGGCTGCGTTGAAGAGCTGCCTGTGCTTTTAATGCGCGCTGTTTCACCGCCGCCAGCCGTCGCCGTTCAAGATGCCGCTCTTCCAAAGAACGCAGGCGTTGGGCCAGTTCAGCCGCCGAAGCCATGCGCCGCGTGGGATCACCCGCCGTTGCCTGCGCAATATCCTCGCGCAACAGGGCGCCTTCCAGATCATCCTCCCAGCCGGTTGTCAGC
Source organism: Iodidimonas gelatinilytica (assembly GCF_008579125.1). NCBI lineage: Bacteria > Pseudomonadati > Pseudomonadota > Alphaproteobacteria > Iodidimonadales > Iodidimonadaceae > Iodidimonas > Iodidimonas gelatinilytica. The sequence goes on from NZ_BKCL01000005.1 coordinate 158,583, forward strand.
GGCTTTTTCAGATCACCCGCCAAGATCTGATAGCTAAGAACGCCCAATGCATAAATATCGCTGCGTGCTGTGGGGACCGCACCGGCTATCACCTCAGGCGCGATATAAAGGGGCGTGCCATAACTCGAATTGCTTGATGAATCATCCGCGATGGTCTGGCCAAGCGGGGTGATGCCCAGTTCCGCCAGCACGGCAGGCTCCATCAGGCGGCCACTGCCAAAATCGGTGACCCGCACCTGCCAGCCACCTTGGCCATCTGCATCCACCAGAACATTGGCAGGCTTCAAATCCTTGTGCAGCACCCCCACGCTATGGGCAGCGGCGATGGCGTCGATCACCTGCAAAGCCAGTTCCAACCGCTCGCTTGCTGACATGGCGGCCAGCCGTTCCTTCTCCTCCGCCCAGTCCGGCAGGCTCTGCCCGCCATAGGCACATTCAAGGAAGAAGGGCTCGGCTTCGAAATTCCAGTCGATGATGCGGCTGATGTCCGGGCGCTCCCCCAGCGATTCCCGCATCAAACGCGAGAGCGTGGCCTCGCGCTTCAGCGCCGCCAGACGCTCGCCATCGGGGCTGAATTTATAGACACGGCGCTCACCGGTCTTTTCATGCTGCGCCAGCCAGACCTCGCTGCCGTCGGTGATGGAAAGCTGCTCCAGAAGCCGGAAATGCGGACGGCCGGGCACGATCTCGCCGGGCTTGAGTTCAAGGCGGCTGATCAGTCGTCGCCCTGCGGCGATGCGCTCCAGCTCGCCATCGAAGCGATAGCCCACCCGCGCTTGTGTAACGATGAAGGCGGCATTCCCCTCGCCCAGCGCCTTGCGCAGCTTGGCCACGGCATTGGCCAGCACATTCTCGACGGTGATGCGCCCGGCCCAGACCGTCTCGAACAGTTCTTCCTTGGTGACGACTTCGCCCGCATGGTGCAAGAGCGCGCGCAATACCTCCAGCGGGCGGCGCTCCAGCTCCACCGGCTGCCCACCCATGCGCAGCTCGAAACGCGCCTCGTCGAACTCCGCCGAACCGAAACGATAGAGATATAAGCTACCAGATTGCGACAGAGCCGAGTCGCTCATCTGCGACCCCCTGTATTCCAAGCCACAAGCCCGAGCCGAACAAGACCGAGCCGAACAAGACCGAAACAAATTTTACAATGATTGAATGTTTATATCAACCATCTGATTAACCATGCGAATTCATAGCGTTAGGAATTCGTTAGAACTGCGTGAAGAGTTCCGCCTGCGCGGGTGCCAAGCTCTTTGTCGGTTGGCAATCCTCCTGAATCCCTCGGGAGGATGCAAATGAACAGGAGATGGAACGATGAAAATGGCAAGCATCATTCTCGGTATTCTCGGCGCACTGGCCGTCGGCTTTCTGGGCATGAAATGGATGTCCGATTTCGGCTCGCTCAACGAGATGGAGCGTTTTGCCGCACAGGCCCAGCTCGCGGCTCAAGGCGGCTCGCTCGACAAAATGATCACGGCCTCCTTCATCATGATCGCCGGATTTTTCGTGGGCCTTGCGGGCGCCTTCATGTCGCTCAAGGAACGCTATGCCCTCGCTGGCGGCTTGATGCTGGGCGCAGGTATTCTTCCCCCGCTTTTCGCGCCACAGACCTTTATTTTCACCGCGCTGCTCATTGCGGCTGGGGTTGTCGCCTTCATTGCACATTCAAAAAGAAATGCTGCGCACGCCTGACCAATATGATGGAAAGGTACGATATTATGAAACAGATTATGAAACTGGCGGCGTGATGGCCATGGGGGGCCTTTGGCAATCCCAAGCTGTTGGATGCACTTGAAAAAACGGAAAAAATCGCCAGCAAATGCATACAGGTCGCGCGCTCCAAGGAATAAAGATCAAACTGGTCATAAAACCCGACCTTTGAAGGCCACAAAAAGGAGGGGGTAAAAGGGCGCAAACACATGCCTGCCCCTCTTTGGCCGCTTTGATGAAATTCATGGACGTAGCACTTTATGCCCCGCAAGCGCTGGAAAGGGCCGCAGCGGGAAAGGCTTATGCCCGCCATATGGAACAAGCCTTCATCATAAAAAGCCTGGCGCGGCTGCTGGTCCTCGTCCCGGGCCCCAAGCGTCCTTCGCCACCAACAGGTAACGCACCGGATTTACCAGCAACCCTTGGCCTGCTGGTGCATTGAAACACAGCCCGAACAAGATGCGCAGAATAGCCATAGGCTTTCATTGCTTTATGGCTTTGATCCTTCTATTATTTCACATCAAATTTAGGGGAAAATAAGAATGGCCGCTCGCTTGTTATCCGAAATCAGGCGACGCCGTGTTCTGCGTCTGATGGCACCTTATGCAGTCATTGCGTGGCTGGTGATCCAGATCACAGCGACCATTGGCCCGGCTTTGGCCATGCCCCATTGGGTTTCGTCCCTTGTGGTGATCTTGTCCATCGCCGGTTTTCCGGTGGTGCTTTATGTGGCGTGGTTTTTCGACATCACGCCGCAAGGATTGGTCCGAACGCCCAAGCTTGATGAAACACACCCCGTGCACAAGCTGGGCATGGCCCGCTGGTTGGGATTTGGCGCAACTGTAACGCTGGCTCTTGCCGCCAGCTATATCGCGGTCGGCCTGATGATCGATGGTCAGAATCGTGATGGCACAAGGCGCTTGGCGGCCCTTCCCGAAGACAAGTCCATCGCCGTGTTGCCCTTTGATGATCTGAGCCCGGCGCAGGATCTTGGTTATCTGGCACAAGGCATTGCCGAAGAGGTGACCGTGGCCTTGGGGAAACTCGGCGGCATTCGTATCGCCGCACCGCAATCGGCCTTCCGTGCCGCCATATCTGGTGCAGATAACCGCGCCATCGGCAAACAATTAGGCGTGGCGGCCATTTTGCAAGGCAGCGTGCGCACCTCTGGCGATCGTTTGCGGGTAACGGCCGCCTTGGTCAATGCCGCCGATGGCCTGACCATCTGGACCGATGCCTTCAGCCGCACCCTGACCGATGTGATGACGGTAGAAGAACAAATTGCCCGCACCATTCTTGGCATCATGCTCGACCGCTTTTTAGACGACGACAATGATTTGCTGGGAAAGCCGGTGGCAGGCGATTCCTATGATCTTTATCTGCGCGGGCGCGCTGCCATGCGCAAACGCACCGTCGATAGCCTACGCGAGGCACGTACTTTTTTCGATCAGGCCATCTCGGCTGACGGGGAAAATGCCGCTGCCTATACCGGGCTTGCCGCAACCATTTTGCTGCTTGGGGAAGGATCGGAGAATTTCGGCACGCTGGACCCTGCCATTGCCGCCACCATTGCCCGCAACAATGTGGATAAAACCCTGATGCGCGATCCCAATATGGCAGAAGCCCATGCGGTGCTGGGCCGGATCGAGGATATGGAAGGCAATGCCCCGGCCGCGCTGGATGCCTATGCCAAAGCCATTGCCCTTAACCCCAGCTATGCCGATGCCTATTTATGGCAGTCCTTGTTATTGGCCCGTCAATCCCGCCACAAAGAGGCGATGGACAGTCTGGAAACCGCCTTCAGCCTTGATCCCCTGTCGCCGGTGGTTCTGTATAATATCGGCTTCCAAAAAGGCCTGCGCGGCCATCCTCAAGAAGCCCGCAAGCATTTCAACGCCCTTTTGGAACTGTCCCCCGGTTCGCCCCTTGGCCTGCGCGGTTTGGCCGATATTGCACGGCGTGAAGGCAATCTGGCCGAAAGCGCACAATTTTGGAAACAGGCTTTGGCTGCCTCCCCCGACAGCACTCAATATCGCGAAAGCCTCACGGCAACATTGCTGTCCTTGGGGATGCCCGATATGGCCGGGCTTTACGCATCGCAGGATTTCCGCATCAATTTGATGCTCGCCCGCGGCCAGTTTAAAGAGGCCTTGGCCGAGCTCGATTTTGCCGTCGAGGCCAATCCCGATGACAGCTATGTGGCGCTGGAAGCAGGCTGGTATGCGTTGCTTTATGGCGTACAAGAGCAAGCCGCGGACTTCTTGCTGACAGCCGACAGCGCATTGCCTGATGAAGAGCGCTTTTACATGCCCTATTGCTCGCCGGCCATTGAAGCTGCCTATATTTATCAAGAACGCGGCGCACAAGATGAAGCGCAAAGCCGTCTTCAACACTGCACAGAGCTTCTTTTTGAAGAACGGAAATACGGTCTGGTTTCTGCCGAGCTTGATTATCTTTCGGCCCGTATCAATGCTTTGGAAGGCCGTAATGACGAGGCCATCTCGGCCTTGAACACCGCCTATGACCATGGCTGGCGCGAGGATTGGACCCCCCGTGACCCATTGTTGTTCAGCCTGCGTGACATGTCCGGCTATCAAGACATCATGGACAAGATCACCGCAGATCTGGGCCGCCAGCGTCAGATCTTAACGCCTATTGCAGCGAATTGGTCCACCGAGCCCTAAGGCCAAGCGCCCCGATCCCCAACAAAAAGAACGATATGGTGGAAGCCAAAGGCACATCGAGGATCACCACATTGGTGGCCGCCACACCATCGAAATTCAATCCCGTCCCCAAATTCCCGCCAACAGTGCCGCAAGGGTCCAATAACGGACCCGCACAATCGAAAAATCCGAAGCTTTCATTGGCATTGATACTCAGCCGAACGGTAAGGTCCAGAGAAATACTGGTGTGCCCGCCCGTCAGGTTTGCAGCCACGGCGCTTGGGCCGGGCGCTCTCGTCGAACGGGAAGCCCCCAAACCATCACTCAACGCTTTCAACGCCTCTGGCATAGCGAAAGTCGGCGTTGGGTCTTTGCTTTCAAAGGTGAAGCCGCCCAGCGTCCAGGTAAAGACAAAGTCCACATCGGGATTTTGCGCAAAAAGGAACACGCCCGGATCGACAATGGTGAAAAACTCCAAAGTCTCGCTGGTGAAAAACTCGTAAGATTGCCCTTCACAATCCTCGAACGTGGGAATGCTGTTGAGAACATCGGCCACGCCATTATTGAAAAAGCTGACCGCACGACCAGTGGGCGCGCCATTTTCATCCAAGGCCCAAAGCCCCACAAAGGGGCCCAAGGTGGGGCCGGTATAATCGCAAATGGCGCTACCGGTGGAAAGCCCTCCCGACCGGATCAAACGCGCCTCGGCATCCGGTGCCAAAATCGCAAAACAAAGCGCCCCGATGCCAGCAAGACCGACATATTTCACCTGTAACGACATATGGCTACCCTTAACTGTTCCGAACCCTCGCGCAATATAACACATTAACAATATGTTAAATATGATTATCGCAAAGTCTTAGGCCCTGAACAGCAAATCGCATGGCCGTTCTTCACTGCTTTTAGGTAAATACCACCGTTTTTCGGCCATTCAGCATGATCCGGCGTTCCGCATGCCATTTCACAGCCCGCGCCAGCACACTGGCTTCGGTATCCCGCCCAATGGCGACAAGATCCTGAGGTGAATGGGCATGGGAAACCCGGCGTACATCTTGCTCGATGATCGGGCCTTCATCCAGATCGGGGGTCACATAATGCGCCGTTGCGCCGATCAATTTCACCCCCAACTCATGAGCGCGATGATAGGGACGCGCGCCTTTGAAACTGGGCAAAAAGGAATGATGAATATTGATGCACCGCCCCGACAATGCCGTGCACATCTCGGGAGATAAAATCTGCATATAACGCGCTAGAACCAAAAGCTCTGCCCCACTGCTTTCAAACACATCCAGCATGGCGGCTTCTTGTTCCCGCTTGGTGTCCGCCTGCACCGGCACATAATGGAATGGAACATCGTGCCATTCCACCAAAGGCCGCATGGTTTCATGGTTCGAGATCACCCCCATCACCTTGATAGGCAAGGCACCAATGCGCCACCGGTGCAGCAGATCGTTCAGGCAATGCCCCGCCTTCGAAACCGCAATCATCACCGGCAATCGTCGTTCCCAGCGGCGGATCACCCATTGAATACCGAACGGCTTTGCAAAGGCTTCAAAATCCTGTCGCACCGCGGAACTATCCGCACCATCGGGCAAACGAAAGTGAATACGTACAAAAAACAGCCCCGTAGACGGATCGCCAAATTGCGCCGCATCGCGCACATCCCCTTCCCGGTCATATAAAAAGCCCGTCACCCGCGCCAGAATTCCCGGTTGATCCGCACAGCGCATAAGCAAGACGAATTCATTATCCATAGAAGAAAAAGGCCCCAGCTTGAGAAAATCATATCGCCCAAAGGATGAATCTGGGATCTTTAAGGCAATTTATCTGCAGATCAAAGGCATAATATTATAAAAAAAAGCGAATAAACACACCTTTTCCATTAAGGGCAGCAAGAGGCCGCAAATCAAACAAAAGAAAACCGCGCCCCGGCATGAAGCACGGAGCGCGGCACCAAAGGCGATCAGATCAGAACAGACCGCCCCATATGATTTTAGGCAAAGCCTTAAAGATGGCAGATGGGATCCGGATTGCCATCGGGATCGCCAGACACAACCCCGCCACTGAACGCCGTTCCGTTATTGATCAGGAAAATTCCTGCCGCATGGGGAGCCGCCATAGAAGTGCCGGAAATGGTGTTATAGCCACCATTCAGCCATGTGGATTGGATATTCACCCCCGGATCGGCGCAATCGATCGGCGGATTGCCAAAATTGGAAAAGCTGGCAAAGCGATCCTGACTATCATGGGCCGAAATTGTGTAAACATTGGCGGCATTGGTGCGTGCCGGGGACACATTATTGGCATTCTGTGCTTCATTGCCCGCAGCAAGCGAGAAAAATATGCCCTTGGCTGCCGCATTGCGAACCGCATTATCCAGCGCGGAATTTGCCGGACCGCCAAGGCTCATATTCGCCACTTCGCCAGCAAGGCCCACCTGCGCCACATAATCCACGCCAGCGATAATATCGGCAAAGGATCCATTGCCCTGTGCATTCAGCACCCGAACGGCAACAACTTTTGCGCCAGCCGCAACACCGACAACGCCAATACCGTTATCCAAGGCGGCAATCGTGCCAGCCACATGGGTACCATGGCCATTCTGATCTTCAGGAGAACTGAGCCCGCTAACAAAATTGCGGCTTAGGGACGTGGCCACATTGAGGTCGGGGTGATCCATATCGATGCCCGTATCAATAACAAAGGCATATTTTCCAAGATTGCTGCCATCAGCCGGGCCGCCAACACGGGTAATTCCCCAAGGTGTGCTTTGGGCCTGCGCCGACACATCGCCGGTCGCAGCGGTGCCCACCTCTGTATCACTCAAAAAGGCAACCCCGTCATGGGTGTAATAAGAGACCATCGGATCTTCTTCCATGGCCGCGGCTGTTTCGGCGGGCATCTTGGCGGAAAAGCCCTTGATCGAATGTTCGTAAATATGCCCGACCTTGACACCGGCACGGGCTGCCATGCGCCGCACCACGCCGCGTACGCGATTTGCCGGAATTTCATCATTCAAAACAAAGATATAATTGCCGTCCACTTTTTGCTGAAGATCGGCAGAAATACCATATTGTACAGGGCGTTCGCCCTCTTGCGCCAAAGCCATACCGGCGGATGCCGCAATGGCAATCAGTGAAGCGAGACCAATTTCTTTTTTCATGAGACACTCCCTAAAGTGCGTGTTGTCGATGGTCCCATGCTGAATTTGGTACGCGCTATTGCAATATATTTTTCCCGTAAAAATTGATTAATACTATATGATATTCTTGTTTTAGGGAATAAACTTTAAATATAAAAATTTCTATAATAAACTGATTGTGCTAATATTTTACGATTCTCGTGCTTAGAATATTGTTAAATTAACTGTTCAAAATGAATGAATTACACACATAAATTATGACAATCGTAATATAGATATTCAATGCCACGACACACTGATAGGTAGGTCATTCTTATAGCACGCATTCCATAGTCAACAGGAAAAAATAGTCCGGAATAAGTGAATAAGTCTTATTTAATTCTCCTATTGCGTGTCTCCTTCATTTGTGCATCATAAGCTATCCAAGTAGAAGGAGTGACATATGAATAAGATATCATCACGCTTTGTCGTTGGGACGGCTCTTGCTCTATGACTGTGTTTGCACAGGCCTGCATTGCCCAATCAGAGACCGACAATCGCGCTGTCTCCATTGAGATGCGAGAGTATATCCAGGACAATTATATCTTCGTATTCAAGCCGGGTGTTGACAGTGCCGATGCGCGCGGGCGTGCAAATATGCTTGCCGCGCAAGCCAATGCAAAGCCCCAACATGTCTACAAGTCCGCCATCAAGGGGTTTTCTGCAAAAATGTCACCGGCCGCTGCACAGCGGCTTGCGGCCAATAATCCGTCAATCGCCTATTATGAGCCTGATGGCCTTGTCTTCGCTACCATGGGCAAGCCCGGTGGCGGTGGCAGCGATCTGCCTCCGCAAACAACACCATGGGGCATCGCCCGCGTTAATGGCGGCGTGGACGGAACCGGACTTACGGCCTGGGTCATTGATAGTGGAATTGATCTCGATCATGAAGACCTGAATGTGGATACAGCCCGTGCCGCCAATTTCGTTTCCAGCGGAAAGAATACACCCAATGATGGCAATGGCCATGGCACCCATGTGGCTGGAACAATTGCCGCCATCGATAATGGCGTTGGCGTGGTCGGCGTTGCCGCAGGAGCTACAGTGGTCCCTGTTCGTGTGCTGGACAATCGCGGTTCGGGCAGCTTTTCCGGCGTGATCGCGGGTATTGATTATGTGGCAGCAAATGGTGCCCCCGGCGATGTGGCGAATATGAGCTGGGAGGCGGTTTCAGCCAGGCATTGAATGATGCAGTGATCGCCGCCGCCGATACTGGCGTAAAATTTGCCATTGCCGCGGGGAATGAAGCGCAGGATACCAACAATGTATCACCGGGAAGCACCGAGCATCCCAATGTTTATACGGTGTCCGCAACAGACAGTAATGATGTCTTTGCCAGCTTTTCCAATTTTGGCAATCCGCCGGTGGATTGCGCCGCTCCAGGCGTATCGATTCTATCCACTTGGAATGATGGAGGGCTGAACACTATTTCCGGGACCTCCATGGCGACACCACATGTGGCTGGTATTTTGCTTCTCGGTCCGGCGGTCTTTGATGGGACCGCGAATAATGATCCCGATGGATTTCCCGATCCAATCTGCGTGCATTAACCTGACAGAAAAACAGCACGGCCATAAATTCTTAATGGCCGTGTATTCGCGGGATCGAAATAAGCTGTAGAGCAGCTTTATAAGCGAGCTGATGCCATAGGATGAAAACGGGCCAGCAGATCTTCAATCCGCTCTTCCCCCAAGGCTCCATTATCGCGCATTTCAGAAAGCATCCCCGCCCGCTCTGCCAGCCTGACCATATGCTCGCGCTCTTCATGACTCAGCGTTTCAAGCGCATCGCGCACCCGCTTCAGGCGATTATGTAAAGGATCAATGGGCATATCGGCTTCATGCAATGGAAACAGCCTATATTAAACCACAAACCAGACGATCCCACGATTACCCAAATGGCTAATGGAAATGCGGCCATTTTCACGGTATGAGCCGGCATGGAATGGTAAAAATGGGGTCATGCCTCCTGTTGGAAGACAACAACCCCATTTTCATACTCTCATCAATTGCTGGTTTTTTCGCCTTCGCCACCCAAGCGTTTCATCAATTCGAAAATCTGATGACGCGTCTGGGAATCTTTGATTGCATAAAATCCGCGCACGAACCGAACGGTCTCGCGCTTACCGACTTGCCGCATATCAAAGGTATCTTCAGGCTTGGGCGGGATGAGCTTTGTCGCCAGATCTTCGCTCATATCATCGAAAAAGAACTCGATAGGAACATCAAGAACCTGGCTGATTTTGTAAAGATTGCTGGATCCAATCCTGTTCAACCCGCGCTCATATTTTTGCACTTGTTGAAAGGTCAGATCCAGTGCTTGCGCAAGTTTCTCCTGACTCATCCCAAGCAAAGTCCTGCGCAACCGGACACGAGATCCGACATGCACATCAATGGGGTTAGGTCCACGAACCACTTTGGTCTCCGTTGTTTTTTTTAACCGGATATGCTTTTGCCGCCCCCCATCGCGGCTCAAGCAGAGACAAATTCAGCCTAATCGAGAACTCACACAAAGAGAAGTGTTTAAAGCCACATCTTTTTCCTATGGCTATCATTGTTCTACGCAAACATGTGTTTCATCACCAAATGCTTCAAGTGCAACCTGAGCATAGGCTCGAATAGTTTCTGAAGTCTGCTCTTGGCATAAAGATAAAAGCAAGGATCGGGCTCGGTCCTTATCCAAGGCCATACCATCTCCCGCCGCATAAAGCCGCGCCAGTTCAATTTTTGCCTTAACAGACCCTTCCGCCGCAGCCTCTTCCAATCGGGCAACGGACATGGCCTTGGGGTCGGCCATCTGAAGCTCCAGCAAGCGCTGTTTTGCTTCACTATGGCCGTGCTGTGCGGCGAGGCCATACCATGCCTGCGCCTGCACCGGATCACGCGCCACGCCAAAGCCACCTTCATAGATCCAGCCCAACCGGAAAGCGGCATCTCCATCACCATTTTCGGCCAAAGGCTCGAAGATCGCACGGGCGGTCTCATAGTCTTGCAGGCTAAAGGCCGCGATCCCGTCGCCCAGATTTTGCGCCACAGCACCCACTGTCTGAAAGGACCAGACCAAAAGCACACTCAAAAAGGTCAGCTTGCGTTTCATGGCTCAATCGTTTGTCATGGAAAAGAAATGCCTTTTTACCGCCTAGGCTCGTGCGTTAAAAGGGGAGGGATTGATCCTTAAAGAATGTTCCGGTAACGAAACAAGCGTATAATTATATGGTCTAGAAGATATTTCTACAACATAAAAAAGCACAAAAGGGATGGATGCACCATGTGGAACGGCTGGAAAAGCATGAAATTATGGAAGCGGATTCTGATCGCTTTCTCTCTGGCCATCATTTTCGGGGCGGGCCTGAAGGCTGCAGGGCTATCTGATATTGCCATTGCAATGCAGCCGGTCGGCCTTGTCTTTATCAATGCCATCAAAATGCTCATGGTGCCCATCGTGTTCACGACCATCGTTTCGGGCATTACCTCCTTACAAGATGGCCGCAAGCTGGGCCGCATGGGCGGCAAAACGCTAGGGCTTTATTTCCTGACAACCGCGTTTGCCGTGCTGATCGGCCTTATTGTTGGCGGCATCATTGAGCCGGGTGCCGGGATTACCTTGCCCGATGCGGCAAGCGGCGGGCAAAATGCACCGGACCCAAATGCCGCCATCAGTGTGCGCGATCTTCTGGTTGGGCTGATCCCCGCCAATCCCGTTGCCGCCATGGCTGATGGCAATGTGCTGCAGATCATCGTTTTCGCCATTTTCATTGGCCTGTCCATCAATCTGGCCGGAAAAAAGGGCGAGCCTGTCAAAGCCTTTTTCGACTCTGCAACGGAAGTGATTTTCAAGCTGGTTCATATGATTATGGAACTGGCTCCTTTCGGCATTTTCGCCCTGATCATATGGGTAATCGGCGCATTGGCGGTCGATGAACTGGTCAGCCTGTTATGGATTGTCGTGGCGCTTTATCTCGCCTGTTTTTTGCAGATCGGCCTTGTTTATACGGGGCTTTTAACTCTTGCCGGGCGCCTGCATCCCATCAAATTCTTCCGTGGCATAATTGATGCCCAAGCCGTGGCCTTTTCCACCGCCACCAGCGCCGGAACACTTCCTGTCACCATGTCCAATGTGGAAGACAATCTGGGGGTTTCCAAAAAAATCTCCAGTTTTGTGCTGCCCCTTGGGGCCACCATGAATATGGATGGGACGGCGATTTATATGGGCATAGCCGCCATGTTTACGGCACAAGCCATTGGCGTTGATCTGAGCATGGCCCAATATATAACGATTATTTTGACAGGCACTTTGGCGTCTATCGGGGCCGCAAGCATTCCCAGCGCCGGCTTGATCCTGATGCCTGTGGTTCTGTCCTCCGTTGGACTGCCGCTTGGGGCGATCATTCTGTTTTTCCCCATTGACCGGCTGATGGACATGATGCGCACCGTTACCAATGTAACAGGCGACGCCACGATTTCCGTTCTGGTTGCCAAATCGGAAGGGGAACTGGATCTGGATCGTTTCAATGCCGATCCTGTTGAATAAAAGGGGCACCCCATGAAAATCGCCAGCTTCAATATCAATGGCGTCAAAGCCCGCCTGCCCCGCCTTTTGGAGTGGCTCGACATCTGCGAAGCGGATGTGGTGTGCCTGCAAGAGCTGAAATCCATGGACGACAGCTTTCCCCGTCTGGAATTTGAAGATCGAGGGTGGCATTTAGAAACCCACGGGCAAAAAGGCTTTAACGGCGTGGCGCTGTTTAGCCGCGAGCCGCTTCAAGATGTAAGGCGCGGACTGCCCGGCAACGACAGTGATGAACAAGCGCGTTATATTGAAGGCACCCATAAAGGCGTGCGCATTGCATGTCTTTATCTGCCCAATGGCAATCCGGCACCGGGACCGAAATACGACTATAAACTGGCTTGGATGGAGCGCCTGAGAAAACGCGCCACCGAGCTATTTAACAGCGAGCAACCAACGGTGATCACAGGGGATTTCAATGTCATCCCCACGGAAAAAGACTGCTATGATCCAGCGGCTTGGCTCAATGATGCGCTGTTCTTGCCGCAAACCCGCGCCGCCTTTCAAACCCTTCTATATCAAGGCTGGACCGATGCCATAAGGCAGATCCACCCGCAAGGCGATTGCTTCACCTTTTGGGATTATCAGCGCGGTTCATGGGAAAAAGATAATGGCATCCGTATCGACCATTTTCTGTTGTCGCCCCAAGCCGCCGACCGGTTGCAAGATGCCGGTATCGACCGCGCCCAGCGTGGCAAGGAAAAAGCCAGCGATCATGTGCCCGTGTGGGTTACATTGTCTGATTGATATGCACAGGCCACATCATTCGCCATAGGCGGGTGATGTGGCCTGATGAAATGCGCCCTTATAACAGGGCGACTCTTAGCGCTTGATGGAAAAGGGCGTGAAATCAGTGTCTTTGTCGAAATAATCTTCATGTTCGACCCGTTTGAGCCATCCCACAACCTTATAGGTGATCGGCGTCAACACCGCTTCCCAACCCACCTTCAGCGCAAAATTTGAAGCCATGATCAGCAGCACCAAATCGGTAGGCCAAATACCCAAAAAGGCCACCGGATAGAAAACCATGCTATCGATGCCCTGCCCCACCACTGTTGATCCAATGGTCCGGGTCCATAGATATTTGCCTTTGGTCCAGATTTTCATTCGCGCCATCACAAAGGCATTGGCGAATTCCCCCAACCAGAACGCGGTGATCGATGCAAAAACAATGCGCGGTGTTTGCCCGAACACCTGTTCATAAGCGCCTTGTCCCAACCAACCGGAAGCCGGTGGCAAAGCCACCACCACAAAGCTCATAAAGGCCATGAACAAAATCGCCGCAAATCCGGCCCAGACCACCCGTCGGGTGCGTGCATAGCCATATACTTCGGTCAGCACATCGCCCAAAACATAGGAAATGGGGAAAAACAAAACGCCAGCGCCAAATTCAAAGCCGCCAAGGTCGGCCACCTTCGCCGCACCGATCAAATTGGAGCAGATAAGAACCGCCACAAACGCCGCCATGGCGAAATCATAATAGCGATATTGACGTGTTTCGGACATGGCAGCGGCTTTCAAAGCGGGATGGCATCAGGCACAGGCGCGTTTGCCGCAGAACCATCCACTGGACAAAAGCCTTCCTCTTGGTTGCTATATCTGCTTGTCGCTCAGGTCCAGAAGAAAACTTACAAAACCGGCCACAGATAACGCACAACCATGATGAACGGGGCCTAAGCGTCAAGCAGCCTGTTTTACCTTGTCGATCACTTCAAGCAAAGCGCTGGCGGGATGGGCGCCATTCACAGCCAATCGTCCATCAAAGATGAATGTTGGAACGCCAGTGATGCCCATTTTCCGCACGCTGTCGATCTGGCTCATCACAACCTGACGATCCCGGTCCGTGTCCAGAAGGTCACGAACCACGCCCCCTTCCATTCCGCACTTTTCGGCAATGGAGGTCAAAAGATCCCGATTGGAAATGTCCTCGCCGTCCATGAAATAAGCGCGGAACAGGGCTTCAACCACATCATTTTGACCCCCCGCCGAAGCCGACCAATGGATCAAACGGTGACTATCAAGGGTATTGGGGGCGCGCGTGATGCGATCAAAAGCAAAGGCAATGCCTTCTTTGGCCCCTTCCGCAGCAATATGATCGAAGATTTCCCGCGCCCGCTCTGCCGAGCCGAATTTCGATGCCAAAAGTTCCGCTTTATCCGCCCCGCCCAATGGCAATTCCGGATGCAGTTGATAAGGCCGCCAGTGAATATTCGCCACCAGATCCGGACGCTGGGCCAAAGCCTGTTCCAGTCGCCGTTTTCCAATCAGGCACCAAGGACAAACCGTATCGGATATGATGTCGATTTTAATGCTGTCCGCCATAGCCACGGCTCCCTTTAACCGGATTTGGCAGGAGATGTGGCAGGGAATGTGGTTTTTACAAGGGCTGGCAACGCACTTTCCGACACCGGCGGCGAGCACAAATACCCCTGATACATGTCGCAGCCTTCTTCATAAAGGCGTACCAATTGCTCTTGCGTTTCAACGCCTTCAGCCACCACAACCATGTTCAGTGTTTTCGCCATTGAAATAATGGCCCGCAAAAAGGCCCGGTCTTCCTTGTCCTGGCCCATGATAAAGGTGCGGTCGATCTTCAGTTCATCAATGGGCAAGGCTTTTAAATAGCCCAAAGAGGAATAGCCCGTGCCGAAATCATCCAGCGCCAAACGCACACCCAAGGCTTTCAGATCGTCAATCACTTGGGGGGCATTGCCGCTTTCATCAATAATGGTGCGTTCAGTGATTTCCAACGTCAAACGGCGCGGCGGAATACCCGATTTTTTCAAGCTGTCGCGCACCACTTGCACCAAACGGGACCCCACATAGTCCGTAAACATATCCGCCGATACATTGATGGAAAGCTGCAAAGCCGGCAGCCCGGCCGCTTCCAGCCGGCCAAGGCCCGCTAGGGCGGATTCAATCACCCAGCACCCCAGATCCACGGTGATCCCGGCCTCTTCGGCGATGGGGATGAAACTTTCCGGACTAACAAGACCCAGATCGGGATGGTTCCACCGCACCAGTGCCTCGACCCCCACCACATCGCCACTGCGCACGCTGGCCTGCGGTTGGAAATACATTTCCAGTTCACCCAAGGCCATGGCATCGCGCAAGCGCCCTTCCACCTCCATCTTCTGGGCTTCGCTGGCAGCCAGATGCTGCGAATAAAACGCAACGGAATTGCCCGGCCTTTGCTTGGCGGAGGTGACGGCAGAATGTGCCGCTTTCAACAAATCGTCCGCGGTAAGCGCATCGGTGGGGGCAACAGCAATTCCGGCACTGGCCGATAGATAGACCGACCGCTCATCAACGCGAAGCGGAGCCGATACGCGCTGCAAAAGGCTTTGCACCGCCTGGGTGATATTGGCCTTCCCCCGCAATCCCGGAAGCAGGATTGCAAATTCTTCACCACTAAGCTGGCCCACAAGGGGCATATGATGTAAACGGCGGGCTTCTTGCTCCCCCGCACGGGCCTTTACATAATGTGTCAACGCCGCCGCGGCGGCACGGATGCGATTCAGGCTGGCACGCAATACCAAATCGCCATTATCACGCCCATATTGGCTCAGCACGCGCTTGAAGCGGTCCACATTGATAATAACCAGACATAAGGGATGATCGGCTTCAGCCATTTCAACCGCAGCCCGGATTCTGTTCCGGAAGGCCCGTTGGCCCAAAACAGAGCTGCCTAACAGGTTTTTCTCCAAATCATTTTTCTGTTCAACCGCCTGCTCCACCGGCATCACATCAGCAGCCGCCCATTCCAGATGAAGGGGAGCCACCATGCGGTCATGGTGCCGCATCAGCAAATAGAAAACCCGCGCCGACAATAATTTCGGATTGCTTTCGCTCAGAATAATATCATCCACCAAAGGATCACAGGCCACCTTCAAAAACTCAGGCGATACTTGGTGGTTTTGACTGAGGATCAAAGCGATCACCAGCGGACGCGGATGGCCCCATTTGAACAATAATTGGCTACAAGCTGACCGGTGGGCGGTAAATGTCTCAATGTCGATGAACACCACTTGCGGCGCTTGTCGATCAACCATCCGGGACGCGGCCGCCATGCTTACATGCTGCACATCAACTTGCGAAGAGGCGAGCAATCCCATCCACTGATCAACATCTCGCCCTGTGATCAGAAGACAATCGATCTGCGAAAGTGGCCGTTCTGTATCCGCCATGCGCATCCAATTATCCTAAACGTAATGTGTCGAATCTAGCCCCCTCTGCGCATTGGCACAAGCATCGCCACATATTTAACCATCTTTCTTTAGATGCTGTTGATCTCAAAGCATTATAATGCGGATTCTGGCAGAAAGGATCCGGGGATGAAAATCGTTACAACAGCCCTAAGCGGCCTGATGGCAAACCAACAACGCCTTGAAACATCGGCACAAAATATCGTCAATGCCAACAGCACCGGAAATCGGGACACGGTGTTCCAGCCCCAGCGTACGGTTTTATCGCCAGCCCCCAATGGATCCGGTGTGGTTGCCCTTACAAGCCCTGTCTCTCCGGCTTCATTCCCTGCATTTCAGCCCGACAGCCCCAACGCCGATGAAGCCGGGTTGGTGGAAACGCCCAATGTGTCGTTGATCGGTGAAATTGTAGAGATGAAATCGGCGGAAGCCAGCTATAAAGCCAGCCTGCGTTTGCTGGAAACCGCACAGGATTTATCGGAGCAGTTGCTGGATACCGGCGACAGGGATGAGCGCGGCTAAAGCGCATGTCCACCACTATGCCGCCCGCAAATCTATCCAAAGTCCTTCAACAACCGCTGCTTTTGCCGATCCCAATCGCGCTGTTTGATATCTTCGCGCTTGTCATGGGCCTTTTTCCCTTTGGCCAGCCCCACAAGGATTTTGGCGCGTCCATTATTATCGAAATAGACTTTCAAGGGCACAAGAGTCATGCCTGCCCGTTGCAGTGCGCCGGTAATTTTGTTGATCTCTTTGCGGTGTAAAAGCAGTTTGCGCGGGCGGCGCGGCTCGTGATTATGGATATTGCCGTGGGAAAATTCGTCGATATGGGCATTGATCAGCCATATCTCGCCATTTTTCTCTTCAGCATAAGATTCGGCAATATTGGCCGTCCCTTTGCGCAGTGCCTTCACCTCCGTCCCCGTGAGGACAATGCCCGCTTCAAAGGTGTCTTCCACCGCATAATTATAGCGCGCCTTGCGGTTTTCCGCCACGGGACGCCCATTAAGATCTTGCTTTACCATCAAACCTATTTAGGACGAATGTCCCTCCAGTGAAAGCCCCAGATTGTCCATTGCCTGCTCTACCGCCCGCTTTCCTTCCTCGGACAAAGGAGCAAGAGGCAAACGCAGGCCGGGCTGACAGATGCCTAAACGATGCGCCGCATATTTCACCGGTGCCGGGCTGGTTTCACAAAACATCGCTTGATGCAGTTCGCTCAGCCGATCTTGTAACAAAAGCGCCGTTTCATAATCATTGGCGGCACAGGCCGCTTGCAGTTGCGCGCATAAAGCGGGGGCGATATTCGATGTTACCGAAATGCAGCCCACACCGCCCATGGCATTAAAGCCCACCGCCGTTGCGTCTTCACCGGAAAGCTGAGCAAAGCCCTTTTTGCACAAAAGCCTTTGACGAGCCACCCGCGCCAGATCGCCCGTGGCATCCTTTAGCCCCACAACCCGGTCGAGCTTTGATAGGGTCGCCAGCGTTTCCACCTGCATATCCGCCGCCGACCGGCCCGGAATATTATAAATAATCAATGGAAGATCGCAGGCATCATGGATGGCCGTGATATGCAAGACCATCCCTTCCTGGCTAGGCTTATTATAATAAGGCACCACCACAAGCAACCCATCGGCTCCGGCTTTTTGTGCGGCTTTGGCCCGTTCAATGGTCAGCGCCGTGGCGTTTGTGCCCACACCGGCAATCACCGGAACCCGCCCTTTGGCCACCGACACACAGGCAGCAATGACATCATAATGTTCCGATGCCGACAAGGTGGGCGCTTCGCCTGTTGTGCCGCAAGGAACAAGCCCGGACGTCCCTTGGGCGATCTGCCAGTCACAAAAGGCTTCAAAGGCTTTATAATCCACACGGTCCTCGCAAAAAGGCGTGATCAGCGCTGTCATTGAACCGGTGAACATCCGTGCAGTCTCCCGAAACTGTAGGGGCTTTTTCATCTTGTGATCCACAGCCGCCTCTTGACCTGTTATGGTTAAAACTGGACCATGCTGTTGCAATTGACCAAAGTCAGCATGACATCATCCATGCTTGGGTGTTTCTCAAGGGCAGTGCTTCATTCCGCTTCTCTTTAAAAGCTCTGTTAAGGAACAGCGAGTAAATTCAACAGACATGAGCCCAATGACAAGGCAGTTTTTTCAAATTCTTTCTTCCAGCTTACATCCCATTGGGGTGATCCTGCTGGTTTCGGCCTTTATCCTGCCCCTATCCAACGCGCCCCATTCCGGTGCCGTTGCCGCCACCATCATTCCCAGAGACAAGCCCGAGCCGCCCGCCCATTTCCTTCGCGGCGCCACAGGCCAAGCCTATATCACGGCCTTTGATCAGGCGTCAAAAGGCCGGATTGATAAAGCCTTGGCTGCCTTGCCAAAAAGTGCCGACGATCTTGAGCGCGATTTGATTTTATGGACTGCCATCATCAAAGGTGGTCGGGGCGATTTTGCGCAGATGCGGCACTTTTACCAAACCCATAGCGATTGGCCTTTGCCAGACACGTTGAGCCGCGCTGTTGAGGATACCATCCGCTCCACCACAGCAGACAAAGACATTCTGACATGGTTCAACGCCCATCCGCCCCAATCGGGAAAGGCCCATATTCATTATGCCACGGCCCTTTTGCGGGCCGGACGGCAAAAGGAAGGCGTACACCATCTGAAAACCGGTTGGCGCACAGCCAATCTTTCCAGCCCGGAAGAGCGCCAGATTCTGTCCCGCCACGGAGCCCTTCTAAGCACCGAAGACCATATTGCCCGAGTGGATCATCTGCTCTGGCAACGCGCCCGCCAACAAGCCATGCGGCTGGTGAAGCTGTTGCCGTCCGACTATCAGGCATTGGCAAAGGCCCGCAATGCTTGATGGCCTTTGCCTATAATGTGGACCGTGCGGTGGCGGCGGTGCCCGACCATCTGAAATCCAATGCGGGGCTGGTTTATGATCGCGCATATTGGCGGCGCATCAAGGGTAAGAATGAAGGGGCCGAGCAGCTTTTGCTGGAAACCGAAGTGGATGGCCGAAACATCGGACGCTCGGATCGCTGGTGGCGGGAGCGGCATTTTCAGGCCCGCCGTGCCATGAAGGAAGGGCGGTATGATGCCGCTTATCGTCTGGCTGCAGAGCATGGCCTATTGGATGGCTACGACAGACAGGCAGACGGGCAACAGGAAACCGACCTATCCGACGAACTGCCCCGCCGGACCCGCGCCCAGATTGCCGAGGCAGAATGCTGGCAGGATGGATTGCCCTGCGCTTCAAAGACCGTCCGGCACAGGCTTTGGAACATTTCCAGACCCTGAATTCCGTTGTGACCCTTCCTGTCAGCTTGGCACGTGGTGCCTATTGGTCGGCCCGCGCCGCCGAAGCGATGAACGATCCGGCTTTGGCGCGGCGTTGGTATGAAACGGCGGCCCTTTATCCCACCGTGTTTTACGGCCAATTGGCGGTGGACCGTTTGGGCGATGCTTTGAATGCACTCAAGACCCGCCCCCTTGAGCCAAGCCCACAGGCCCGCACCCTGTTTGAACAAAATCCTTTGGTGAAAGCCGCCCGCATTTTGGCCAAAATGGGACAAGATTATCCATTGGGTTTGTTTGTGCGCCATTTGGCACAACAGGCCGATACCCCCGAACAAAGCATTCTGGCAGCCAGCCTTGGCCAAGATCTGGAACGACCGCAAATGGGGGTGATTGCCGCCAAAGCCGCCGTGCAAGACGGGGCGATCATGATGGAAAACGGATATCCGGTGATTGCCCTTGCGGATGCTCCGGCAGACAGCCACAGCCTTATTCTTTCCATTGCCCGCCAAGAAAGCCAATTCAATCCCAAAGCCATCAGCCATGTGGGGGCGCTGGGGCTGATGCAATTGATGCCGGCCACAGCCAACCGCATGTCGCGCCAACTCCAAAAGCCTTATTCCCGGGAAAGGCTGCTCAGCGATCCTGCTTATAATCTGGAATTGGGCAGCACCTATTTTGCGCAGCTTTTAAAGCGCTATGATGGCGCCCCCATGCTGGCCTTGGCCGCCTATAATGCCGGAGCGGGATCGGTATCACGCTGGCTGAATGATTATGGCGATCCCCGCATTCAGGCGACCGACCCCATCGATTGGATTGAAATGATCCCCTATAGCGAAACCCGCAATTATGTTCAGCGGGTTTTGGAAGCTGCGCCGGTTTATGCCCTGCGCTTGGGCGATAGTGTGGCCGGGAGCGATGGTGGGGACGAAACAATCACGCTGACATCTTTTCTCCAGCGTGGACGAAAGGCCGGACCGGATGGATATATGCCCCGGCCCAAGCCTTTGCCCGAATTGCCCTTCATCATGCCGGTTTCCAACGAAACCGCCCCCACCATGCCCGGCGGTTGACTTTCCTGTCGGGCATCCATGTTTGAACGCCAGACCGTAGAACATCCCGACCGCCCGAATATGTGTCAGGATTTTACGCCGCATTACCTTGTGGATAAGGACAAGGCTTAGCGCTTGTCACGCCCGTCATCATCCTTATGGCGCTTGCGCATATTCTTATGATCGCGGTCCATATCGCCGCGTTTTTGGAATGCGCGCATTTCTTCCCGGCTCAACACCCCGTCACCATCGGCATCCAGCTTATCGAACATGCGGTCTTGACGATCCTTGCGCTGTTGTTCGCGCATGGCTTTATGGCCCGCCTTCATTTCTTCCAAGGTCAGGCTGCCATTGCCGTCTTTATCACTCGCTTCAAAACGTTTCTTGTGAAAGGCCTCTATTTCGGCCCATTCAACGCTGCCATTTTTATCGGCATCCAGTTTTTTCAACATCGCCGCAGCCATGTCTTTTTTCATGCCGTGACCCTTGTCGCCATGATGGGCAGCCAAGGAAACACCGCTGGCAAAAACCAGCCCGATGCCACCCAAGATTAACCCTTTATAGGTCTTGTTCATAAATTCTCTCCTCGCAATCAAATGAATGAAGCGACCATACCCTGTGCATTTGCCGCCATCTGTTGTGATACGCGCCACGCACAACCAATCCTGCGTTTATACAGCATCCGGTTCCAGCCAACGCACCAAAACGGGCCGGGCCAAAACACCCAAAACGCCGCCCACAGCCACGCCCAGAAGATCGACCAGGAAATCGTCAAGGGCCATCTGGCGGCCCACAAAGGGTTGGATGATTTCAATCAAAGCGCCAAGGCCCGCCGCACACGCCAGATAAAAAAGACGCCATGTAAGCGGCCGTGAAGAAAGCCCCAGAACAAAAGCCAGAATGAAATAAGCAATAAAATGCTGAAGCTTGTCGGAAATATCGAGCTCAAGGGAAGAGGTGACCGGATAAAGCGACCCGAAAATAATGTTAAGAGCAACAGCCACAGTCACAAGGCGCCGAAACAACTTTAAAAGGGTGTGGCGCATAAACGTCTCTTTCCATATGTCGCCCCCGCCTGCCCCTTCACATCACTGATGGAAAAGGCAGGCAGAGGATGACCGGTCTCTTTCACGATCCGGTTTTAATGTGCGCCTTCTTCAATAAAGGCCCGGATATCCTTGAGAAACTGATCGCGGGATTCATCGTGAAGATACATCATATGGCCCGCGCGATAATAGTCATAGTGTATACGTTCAGGCACCAGCCCGACTTCCGATAAGGCATTCTCCGCGCCGAAGAACGGCGTGGCGAAATCGAAATATCCCGCACTTACCAGCACACGCATATCCTTGTTATAGCGCATGGCTTGGCCGATCTGCGGCACCACATTGATGAACCGCCCGCCATTGGGAGCGCGATCCCCCAATTTCCAATCCCATTTGCGGAAGGCATCGGGGCTAGAGGCGAAGTAGGGCCGGTCCATGCGCACCCCAAGATCCGTCTGGAAATAATCGCTGATAGCCGCAACATAAGCATTGCCAATACTGGCCGCTGCAGGGTCCGTTTCATAAAATTCCCCCACAGCATCGGGCTCTTCCCCCAGATAGCGGCTATCAAGGCGACCCACCACCTGACGGTCATCGCGCATCAGTTCTTTGAAGAACCGGAACACCTGAATCCGCATATTCGCCTTATCCAGCCAATCGGTTTTCAGCCCGGTATAAGCATGAAGCTTCGAAATAATCCGCTGGCGCTCTTGCGGGTCCAGCCGCGTGCCGGCGATCAATGCCGTTGCATAATCATTGCGGGCGAAATCACGCACCTCATCCAGAAATTCTTCAAGATTTTCTGGCTTTTGCGGCAATTTATCATGATACCAAGCGGTGGCGGCATAGGTGGGCAAGAAGCTTACATAAGACATGATATTGCCCTGATTGAACCGGCTGTTCTGATAATGCAGAACAGCGGAAATCAGCATCACGCCATTCACGCCAATCTGGTGCCGGCGCCCGCCCAAAGCATCCAGAAGCGGCCCCATGCGCAAGGTGCCATAGCTTTCGCCCGCGATATAAATTGGTGAATTCCAACGGCCATTATCGGAAATCCATTGATGGATAAAGGCGGCGATGGAGTCTGCATCTTGGCGAACGCCGTAAAAATCCGCGTTGTCTTTCTTACCCAAAGCACGGCTATAGCCGGTGCCCACCGGATCGATAAACACCATATCCGACACATCGAGAATGGTATCGGGATTATCGACAACCGGATAAGGCGGCGCACCATCATCTTGTGCATCGCTTGGCACCACCACCCGCTTGGGACCAAAAGCCCCCATATGCAGCCATAAAGAAGCAGAGCCGGGCCCGCCATTGAACAAAAAGGTTACGGGCCGTTTTTTAGAGGCAGCGCCCCCTTTTGCCAGATAGGCCACATTGAAAAAAGAGGCCGTCGGCTGGCCGTCATCATCGCGGATATAGGTTTCCCCGGCCACCACCTGATAGCTGATGCTCTTGCCGTTGAACCGGCCATTATGTTCGGTCACGAACTGCTTTGGTGCAGCCATATTGGCCTTGTCAGACTCATCCGATGTGCGTTTTTGCGCCCAGCCTGTCTGCGTTACCAGACAAAGCAAAAGCCCGGCCACAGCCCATTTTTTAATCATTCCAACCCCCTATAAAATTGACGGTAATCAAACATAAAGGCTTCTTGACCAAACTGGCAAGAAACGCTCTCTAGACAACAACATAGCCTTCTGACATAGTTCCAAAATGATGCTAATATTAGCCGCGAACCGTAATACTGCACTTTCTGGACAAAAACTTAACCGATAATAATGCGCCCTCTCTTTTTTAAGTACTGATCATGGCTCCTTGGCTACAATCCCCCCTTGATATTCTTTTCAATTACTGGATGTCCTTGCGGGGGGCAGATGGTCAGATTCCACAAAAGAGCCACCTTAATCCGGTGAAATTCAAAGCTGTTTTGCCCGATGTTTCCATTTTGGAACGCACAGGAAAAGAGAACTATACATACCGGCTCATCGGCTCGGATATTTTACAAAGATTCACAACACTTTCATCCGGGATCAATCTTTTCGATCGTCTTGACCCAAATAGCGCAACATTTATCAGCGACTGGCTTGAAGCCATTTTTCATCTTCCCTGCGCGGCCCATTGCCACTATGTCGCGCGGTATCCGACGGGGTTGAAACGGAACATGTCCTCTTTATATCTGCCGCTTGCAGATAAAGACGGCACCCTTCGTTTTCTTTTGGCCTATCATCGGGCAACCGCACTTGAAGGCTATTCCGCGACTGTCCATGAATCCAATATTGAAATGGAACAGATGATCGTCACGCCGATTGACTTGGGAAGCGGCGTGCCCGACCTTCCCAAGACCTTGAATGACTAATATTCATTCTCTTAAAGGGTGCCGGATCAACAGGCATTACGACTAGGGACCAGAATGGACCACCCACAAGATATTCTCGGAATTGCCAGTATCATTCAACTGGCGGTGGCCCCTGTATTTTTGCTCGCAGGGATCGGGGCCATACTCAATGTTCTGGCTTTGCGCCTTGCCCGCGTGATTGATCGCGCCCGGGTTTTAGAAGCTGCCTTTCCCACCCTTGATGATGAGGAAAAAACCCGCAGCCGCAGAGAATTGCGAACATTGGACCGGCGTATGCGCGTGGTTCAGGGGGCCATCAGCCTGTGCACCACCTCGGCGCTTTTTGTCTGTGTGGTAGTGATGGTTTTGTTCATTTCCAATCTCCTGACCCTTGATTTCGCAAATACGGTTGCGCCCCTGTTCATTCTGGCCATGAGCCTTTTGATCGGAGGACTTGTGCTGTTTTTGGTAGAAATTTTTCTGGCCACAAAAGCCATTCAGGTGCGCCGAGAATATTTGAAAACAAACGAGCCAATGGCACCAGTAAAGGGCCAGGCATCCCGTCGGCAATAATCACCCCCGCTCAAGCCCCGGCGGCATCCATATCATCGGCCTTTAAAGGCCCCAAAGCACGAAGCCGCGCCCGCATCGCCTGATCCGGTTTCAGATCAAAGGCGGGCGGGATTACCAGCGTGGAAATGCCGCTTAGCCGGGCTTCGGGCAATCGGGATAGTGCAATTCGCTCCATTCGTACCGGCATCATGGCCAACATGGCCGCTTCATAAATGATCACCTCGTGATCCATGCCATAGCCATCGGCCATCAGCTTTTCCATCAACAAAGACAGACGCGCTCGATCAGTTTCAAAGTGCGTAAGGCTGATTTCCCCGGCCAAGCCCACCTGCCACAATATCAGGAGTTTTGCCGGATCGATGCGGTTGCAGTAGATCAGATATTGTGTCGCTTCCATGCTTTGGCTGCCATGGGTGCCGGGGTCCAGCCCAAGATCAGCATAAAGACAATCCTGTGCAGAAATGCCCGGCTCCATACGCGCCTCAAACCCTTCATCACGCGCCGCCTTGATCGCCCAATGGGGAACGCAGGCGAAAATACCGGGATGGCCATAAGCCACCAGGCACACCGATTGTCCGGCGCGTACCGCCTTTATTACAGCATCCACCATATCGCGATAGCTTTGCGGGCGATATTTGCCCGGCGCATAATGCTTTTGTAAGCTGGTCAAGGAAGAATTGAGCCCCGACAGCCATTGTTCACATAAGCCATCCACCAGGCAGAAAACATGATCCGCGTTCACAATCTCGCTTTTTGCGATCGCCGTAATCTGTCCTCCCAGAACCATGCCGGTGCCAACGACCACCAGCCGTCCACACTCGTCAGGCATAGGACATCCTTTTAAAGGTGATCGCCTTCATAACGCACCTGATCGCGGCCAGCGTGCTTGGCATCATAAAGGCAATTATCGGCCCGGGTGAAAATCGGTTCCAGCTTCGCTTCATGGGGATGGCGTATGGCAACGCCAAAGCTGCCCGAAACTTCAAAGCTGTGACCCAGGGCGCTTGTATCCATCGCCTTGATGGCCTTCCGGCAAATTTCAGCCACGCGCAGGCTTTCTTCAAGCCCGGCACCGGGAAGGCAAAGGGCAAATTCCTCCCCCCCGATCCGCCCGAACAGATCGTTCTTGCGAATTTTATGGCGGCAGATTTCCGCAACATTTTTCAAAACCCAATCCCCCGCCCCATGGCCATAGCTATCGTTGATGGCTTTGAAATTATCCAGATCCATTAAAATCAGGCCCAGATCATCGCCATTGGCAAAGGCATCTTTCACCATTTTATCAACTGCTTGGTTGAAATGACTGCGATTGGCAATGCCGGTCAGGCCATCTCGCTGAGCCAGATTGCGAAAACGGTGGCGTTGCATATTGACAGACACCAACCAGCCAATCAGCGCCACGATCAAAAGCAGGCCAATGATCAATGAAAGTTGCAAATTCTGCCGCTGCTTTTCGCTCAATGCCCGAGACAAAGTGAGCAATTCGTTTTGCTGGTTCAGAATTTGTATTTGTCGCTCTTTATCCTGCGTTGCATAGAGATTCTGATAATAGGCCAAGGCCATGGCGCTGCGATCATCGGTCAAAAATTGGCTGGCTTCCAGATAGATCTTGAACATAGTCAGCGCCGCGGGCAGGTCGCCACGGCGTTCATGGATATCCGCCAATGTTTTGCTGGCATGACGCACAAACAATTTGAGCCCGCTTTGCCTGGCAAGGCTTAAAGCCTCTTCCCCCAGATGAAGGCTCGCATCCAGATCCCCCGAAGCCAGATAAGCCGTTGCCAAGACCGATTTCAATTCAGCAATATGATAGGCATAGCCCACCTCTTCCGCATCGGGCAAAGTGCGTGAGGCAATGGCAATGGCTTGCTCTGTATCTCCGCCATCAAGGGCCAAAGCCGCCAGATTGGCGCGGGCGGAATTAACGATCAGCTTATTGCCAATGTCCGAACAAAAGACCTCGGCATCTTTCAGCCAGTCCAGGGCCGCATTCCAATTACCTGCCATACGCTCGGTAATACCAAGCTCCACAAGGGCAAAGCATTCCGATCGGGGAAATTCGCTTTCCCGGGCCAATTGCAGCATCTGCAGGCCCTGAGACACGGATTGTTCATAAGCACCGGCATCGCGGAAAGCGACCATTGCCGGGTGCATAAAACCTGCTTTCAAGCTAATATCCGTAATCTCATCCACAAGCGCCAAATTTTTCTGAATTATGGCGAACATCTGATCATAATCACCCAAAGCATTATAGATCGACGATTCTATGGAATTTGAAAGGGCAAGCGAATTAACTGACAAGTCCTCTCTCGACAAACTCTCAAGAATTTTCAGTGCCTTGGAATATTGCCCGCGAATCGCCAGTAGTTTTGCCTGAACGATTTGAAGCCGATAGCGCTGCTGATTTGAAAGGCTGTCGGAAAGCGCGGCAATCTGGTCTAACAGCACGCCACCCTCAGCGGGATCGGTGCTCACCAGTTCATTGGCTCTGACCAACATTGCGTCGATCTCAGCGGAATCCGCAGCCATCGCCACAGGCATCAGGGCAAGCCAGATGGTTACGGCAAAACCCGCCGCCAACATCCCTAATCTGCCCCTGTTCTGCTTGGGCACGTTAGTTACTTGCTATTATTGTCATCGTAGGGCGGAACATAAATATTCAAATAAATATTCTTTACACCCGATGCCTTCTTGATGCCTTCCATATCGCAGGTGCGAATCATTTTGCACTCTGCGTCCGTCAGCCCAAAGGCTTTCATAGTCCCATCAGGATCGGCGATATATTGTGCCCGATATTCTGAATCTTCCCCCAGCTTTGTCATAAAATCTAATAATTTCGACATTTTTCCCCCGGCAATCTGCTCTTGCAATCCGGGCACCAGCGCGCACCTCGATCACGGCTCATCAACACTGCGTATAAAAACTTACCTTTCCTTTAATACTCTTATTCTTCATATCTTTTCAATCAAGACGTGCGCGCCTCCATTTGTGCGGCTGCGTCTTCCAAGGCCGTGATGCTCCCCTCCATGATCAGGGGAATAAAGCGGCTAATCTGCTCGATGGGCCAATCCCACCAGGCCAGCGCCAAAAGACGGGCGCTCTCTTCCGGCGAGAAGCGCATTTTCACGATACGTGCCGGATTGCCAGCCACAATGGCGAAGGGCGGCACATCTGCCGTTACCACAGACCGGCTGGCAACCACCGCCCCATGACCGATGGTCACACCGGGCATGATCAGGCTTTGATAACCGCACCACACATCATGGCCCAAAACCGTATCCCCGCGTGAGGGATTGTCATGCAACAAAGCCATATGCCGTTCCCAATCCGCGCCAAAGATGGGAAACGGGAAGGTCGAGATACCATTTGTTTTGTGATTGGCCCCGTTCATGATGAAGGTGGTGCCAGTGGCAAGGGCGCAAAAACGACCAATGCGTAACAGATCGCCCACATGGTCGAAATGATACAAAACATTGTCTGTTTCAAACCGCTCAGGTGCTATCGGATCATCATAATAGCTATAGTCGCCCACATGAATATTGGCACGGCTGATCAAAGGCTTCAGCCATTGAACCCGCGGGGCATGGGGCAAAGGATCAGGGGATGCGGGATCCGGAAACCGCACCTTATCATCAGGCATCACCCGCTCCATCATTGATGGAGATGTCCAAGCTTTGAAAAGCAGTGCTCTTAAAACGCAAAAGGGAGGCCGCGGCCTCCCCTTAAGTGATTCAAAAATCAATCGGCCCAATCAGGCGAGTTGAAGATTCACGGCAGATGTGCGGCCGCGACGGTCTTCTTCGAGGTCATAGGTGACCTGCTGATTATCATCCAGACCGGAAAGACCGGCGCGTTCAACGGCAGAAATGTGAACGAACACATCTTTGCCGCCTGTCTCAGGCTGAATGAAGCCGAAACCTTTGGTGGAATTGAACCACTTAACTGTACCTTTAGCCATGCTCGTATCCTTTCACGCGATGTCTCAGAAGTCGGTAGCGTCGTAATCGCGCGAAACCAAAATCAGATCAGTCGCAGGTTATTCGACGTGTACGTTCGGGACATCCCGACCGCCTATTTCCTGCTATGTGGAATATCGAAACACGCCGGACGACATTCCGCAGTTAGAGAATGCCGAATCATTGATTGCGACATTCGGCCACAACATAATCTAATTTTCCCAAAATTCAAAGCCCTGTTCCATATCCGACAGGATATTTCTAGTGGACGATGCTTTTATGAACAAAGGCATCCGAAAAGCATTCTAAACAACCCATTGTGTCCTGTTTTTTTTCAAAACCAGAATCGCAGCCCGAACACCACCGACGTCTCTCCCGGATCGCTCCCCCGGGCGCGGGCGAAATCGGCACTGTCGCCCACAAGGCGTTCCCATGAGATCCCGATATAGGGGGCAAATTGGCGCCGCACCTCATAGCGCAGGCGCAGCCCCACTTCAGCACTGGAAAGACCGGCACCGATGCCCGATTCCTCGATATCCTGCGCCGCGAAATTAAGCTCGATCCGGGGTTGCGCCACAAGCCTTTGGGTAAGCATCAGCTCGTATTCCGTCTCCACCCGCGCCGTAAGGTCGCCCTTATCGCTGAGAAACAAGGCTCCATCCAGCTCGAACCAATAAGGCATCAGTCCCTGAAGCCCCAGCACCGCATAGCTGCGTGAAGGCCCCGGCCCCACATCTTGACGCACACCCATTTGAAGGTCGAAAAACGGTGTGATCATGCGGCTGTATAACGCTTGAAACTCCGCGTCATCCACGCCATCTTCGATGGTGCCTTCCCCTTCCATCTTGGTCCAGAATTTATGGCGGTCACTACCGAACCAGCCCTGCATATCCCAAAGAAAAGCGTCATCGCCGTCCATCACCCGATATTCCACCCGGTCGGCCTGCAAAAACAACGTCGCCGGCGTATCGTGAATGGGAAGCGGCCAATCGGCCGGGGCACCGGTCTGGCGCGCGTCCTGTGCGCTGGCGGGAAAGGTTGAAAGGCATATGAAAACGACAGAATAAAGCGCTCTCATGCGTCTTCTCCATCATAGGGTGTCACCTCTACAACGCGGAACATACCCGCCTCCATATGATAAAGAAGATGACAATGAAACGCCCAGCGCCCAGGCGCATCCACATGGATCAAAGCCGACAGCCGTTCACCGGGCTTAACGCTAATGGTATGCTTGCGCGGGATAAGATCGCCATGGCCGTTTTCCAGTTCCATCCACATGCCGTGCAGATGGATTGGATGTTCCATCATAGTGTCATTCACCAAAATCAGCCGCAGACGCTCGCCCAATGCAAAAGGGATCGGGCCATCCACCTCGCTGAATTTCTCCCCGTCAAAGGACCACATATAGCGCTCCATATTACCGGTGAGATGCAGTTCCAGTTCTCGCTCAGGCGGACGGTCATTATAAACCGTGCGCGCCTTCAGATCGGTATAGACAAGCACCCGATGGTCTATAGTCTCCAGCCCTGTGCCCGGCTCGCCAAGGCGGCTGCGCTGCACGGCGGCGACACCCGCACTGCCCGGTCCGTGTCCAGACGGTCCATGTCGGGCGACAATCGGACCGCCCATAGCCATGCTGCCATGATTTTTCCCATGCCCATGACCGGCCGGCATCGCGTCCATATCCATGCCCATATCGGCCATGGTGCGAAGAGGCTGATCGCGCAATGCCGGTATGGCCGCAGACATTCCAGATCTCGGGGCGAGAGTGCCACGCGCATAACCGCTACGATCCATGGCCTCCGCCATCACCGTATAGGCGCGATCGTCTTTTGGAGTTACGATCACATCATAGGTTTCGGCGGGCGCGATCTGGAATTCATCGACCTCCACCGGCTGGACCGGTTGGCCATCGGCGGCAACCACGGTCATCGCCAAACCGGGAATGCGCAGATTGAAATAGCTCATGGAGGCGGCATTGATGATGCGCAGGCGCAGCCGTTCACCGGGCTGGAACAAGCCAGTCCAATTATCATCCGGCCCTGCCCCATTGATCAGATAGGAATAGATATGTCCGGTCACATCGGCGATATCGGCGGGCGACATACGCATCCGCCCCCACGCCATACGGTCGCTGATCGCAGCGCCCAACCCAGTCTCGCTTGCGTCCTTGAAAAAGTCGCCCATCGTGCGTTGCTGGAAATTGAGATAATCGCTGCGCTTTTTGAGCTTCGCCATCACTTTGTAGGGATTATCGAACATCCAGTCCGACAATATCAGAATATGCTCGCGATCATGGTCCATGATATCGGGTTCTTTGGGATCGATCACCAGTGGACCATAATGGCCAAGCTGCTCTTGAAGCCCGGAATGACTATGATACCAATAGGTTCCGCTTTGCCGAACCAAATAACGGTAGGTGAAGGTCTCCCCCGCCTTGATCCCGGGAAAAGCAACGCCGGGCACGCCGTCCATTTCAAATGGCAACAAGATGCCATGCCAATGAATCGAGGTCGTTTCCCGCAAGCGATTATGCACCCGGATGGTCACCGTTTCGCCCTCCGTAAAGCGCAGCAAGGGACCGGGAACGCCGCCATTCAAGGTCACCGCCGTGCCGTGCTGGCCATCGATCTGCACCGGCGTTTCGGCAATGAACAGATCGACGTCGTGGGTGCCGGACCGCGAATCTGTGCGGGGGGTGGCTCCAGGCACATAGCCGGAACCGCCTTTCGCCCATACGGGAATGAAACCCTGCATCAACAACCCACCACCCAGCATGGTGGCGGACCGGATCAAATTGCGCCTCGTGATCATGGAACGTCCTTCAAGCAATAAAAAACACGACCGCCATGCACCGATGGATCCGGCACATTCGTCGGTCAGCGACAGCGGCTTGAAGGCTTCAATTCAGAAGAAGAATAAAGAGAGAAACCAGTGTTTGGGGGAGATAAGGACTTTGTCGGACAGGCGCGACCAAAGGATGGTGCACCGGGTGATCCAAAGCCAATACATGACTGACTGTTCGCAAAAATACCGCATCAAGAGTCAAAAACAGAGTGTCGGACGCTTTTGTCGGCGGTGCAGCCAGTACGTCTACTTTGTCAAAATGCACAGAACACGGCTTTTGCGAGGCGTCATGGCAGGCCGCACCCTGCCCCGATATATCGCTATGGGCGATTGGGTTAGCCCCATTGCCCGGAACACCAGACATGACCATCGGGCCGGGGCACCAGACAGGCACCAGCACCAGCGCCATAACCACAGCCAACAAAACAGACACGCGGTTCTTCTTACCCATAACGCCCGATCCACGGTACAATATTCAAACCATCATACCCCTATGAGCTATCGTGAGAAAGGAGCAAAATAAAAAGCACCCTTTTAAATCACCTCAAGCATATTGAAGGGTAAAAGCAGCGATGAAATTGACCGATGAGGAAATTCAACAACGGATCGTCCTGTTCGGACGCTATCGCTGATAAGGACATCGCTTCATTGGTCCGCTAAAGCTTCCCGGCGAGCTTTTTCTCCAGATATGCTTTTAATGCCACCGCATTATTATGCTCGGTGTCCTTTGCCCCATAAATCAAGGTGATGCGGCCTTCGCGGCCCCATTCCAGAAGCTGGTCAATGGCATCGGAACACCCATCCAGTTCCTTGAAATACCGCTCCTTGAACCCGTCCCATTTTTGCGGATCATGGCCGAACCATTTACGCAAACCGGTACTCGGAGCCAGATCCTTCAACCAATGATCCAGCGCCAGATCATCCTTTGACACACCGCGCGGCCAGATCCGGTCCACCAGAATACGGCAACCATCCCCATCTGCCGGATCGTCATAAGCCCTCTTGAGGCGGATATCGAGGCCGGTCTTATCCTTCGCCATCAGAGACATCACCATCTTCAACCGGCCCCGAAAGGATCTTACGGCCGGTAAACATGGCAGACACCAGCGCGCCACCGCTTCGGATCTCGGTAACCACCACGGCCAGAATATGCAAAACGACCATCGCTGAAATAGCGTAAAACGCATAATAATGGGTGGTGATGAAAGGTTTTCTGAAGGCCCGCATCTCGTCATAGGCAACGGGGTCGTACATCTCTTTTGCGCCGGGTAACAGGCTGGACGGATCAACGCCATCCGCGGCAATCCATTGCGCGATCCAATGGCCAAAAGGCGCAAAGAAAATATCCGTTCCGGCCAGCACCAAACCGGTGACGGCCTGTGCAAAAAGCAACGCGAATAAAAGAGTGACACTTAAACGGCCAAGGGGATTATGGCCCAGATAATGCTTGGGCTGCCCGTGGGAAGCCCCGCCGATATAATCTTGTACCGCCCGCACATAGCCTTTTCCGCCCGGAAGAATTCCCCGCCAGCTGCTATAGCGATTACCGAAAAATGCCCAAATCAGGCGAATGAACAGATTGATAGCGAACACATAGCCAAACCATATATGAACCTCTTTCAAAAGGATCTTTCCCGCAGGTCCAATCTGGAATTCCTTGGCATATAAGATAATCAACCCAAGACCGATAAGCCCCAAAACAGAGATGGCATTAATCCAGTGAAACCACCGTGTCGGCTTGTCCCAAACACGATATTCCTTCAGATCACTCTTGGGCATAACAAGCCTTTCCTCACCTTGAGTAACACCATCTCCGGTTTCAAGGCCGCAGTTTATGGATTGGGACGCGGCGTTTCGGCTGTGCTTGGCGGCAAAACAGGATAGACAATCCGGGGCTGATCGCCGGTCAGGCTATGCAGAAACGCGGTAATATTCTCCACATCATCCTCGCTCAGGTCGATCCCCAGCTGAGCCGTACCCATCACCCGCACGGCCTGCTTTAGATCCCACACTTTCCCCGTATGGAAATACGGCGGGGTGAGCGCGATATTGCGCAATCCCGGCACCTTGAAGACGAATTCATCTTCCGGCAATTGGGACACATCGAACCGGCCCTTGTCGCCGGGTGGCAACAGATCTTCCCCCGGATTTTCAACCACACCGAAGGGCTGGAACTGCTCGCCCCCCAGATTGATGCCGCTATGGCAAGCCACACAGCCATTATCCATGAACGCCTGAAGCCCGGCTTTTTGCTGAGCATTAAGCGCCGTCTCGTCCCCATTCAGATACTGGTCAAACGGCGCATTGGGGGTAATCAGCGTCGCCTCGAACACGGCGATGGCTTTTTGCACATTCTCGATCCGGATGGGATCTGTATCATCGGGGAAAGCAGCCCTGAAGGTTCGTGATAGCCGGGGATACCGTCCAATTGCTCGACCACGTGCCCCTCTGTGGTGGCCATTTCAACGGGATTGACCAACGGCCCACCAGCCTGTTCTTCCAAATCCGCCGCCCGGCCATCCCAGAATTGCGCGAGATTGAACACCGCATTAAACACGGTGGGAGAATTGCGCGCCCCGGTTTGCCAGCTCTGCCCCAAAGAGGTTTCTTGCAAATCAACACCGCCCATGCCCACCACATGGCAGGAATTACAACTGATATTATGGGACTCGGACAGACGCGTATCGAAATAGAGCATCTTGCCCAATTCAATCTTCGCAGCACTTGCCGGATTACCCTCCAAGGCGGGCGGCTTGGCCGGGATCGGTTTGAAAAAATCCTGGGCCACGGCCATCAGATCGTCGGCAGCCTGCGCGGAACCCGCCACCAAAAAAGCACTCAACAAGCCCGATAAAACCCGCTTCTGCATTGTCCGACCCTTTCTGAATTCCCAATCTGTTCTATAGAAAAGCTACAACAAAACCTTGATGTAGATCAAATCGGATAAGGACGATGCGCCTTGCCGTCCTGCCGTCAGCCCGCCACATAATCCGACCAGTGGGCCAATAAATGCTCTCCATTGCGCAAAGACAGCGCATAAAGCGTAAAGGTGGGATTCACCGCCCCGGCCGTGGGATAAAGCCCGGTTCCCGCCAGCACCAGATTAGGCACGTCGTGGCTGCGGCCATAACGATCAACCACCGAGCGCTGCGGATCGTCTCCCAGGGGGGTGCCGCCCATCATATGCGCTGTTGCCAAAGGCCCCGCCCAATAATCGCGCGCACCGGCAGCTTCCATAACCGCCAGCCCTTCTCGCCGCGCATGATCGCGCACCGCCAAAGCATCCCCGTCAAAGCTGTGGATAATGCGCACCCGCCGCCGGTTATGGCGATCACGGTCATCGGAAAGCATGATGCGGTTTTCAGGGCGCGGCAGGTCTTCGCCCATGGCCAGCATATTGGCCATATGTTTGCTGGCCCGTTCCATGAAATGTGACAGATCCTGGCCGAAAAGATCGGCGCGGCTGGTGGCAATACCCGCCAGATCATTGGGCTTCATGGCCGGGGCAATCAGCCATTGATAGCTGCCAAAGCCTTTTTCCCGGCTGTCTTTTTCATAGCCATCGCGGCAAGAAAGCTGCGCGCCCGATACCCCCAGATACGGGTCTGTTTCCTCATCAAACAGGCCGTATATCCCTCCCAAAGAATGGGTCATGAATCCCTGCCCCACCAGCCCGTTGGAATTGCCAAGGCCCAAAGGCCAATCGGCAGAAGCGGAATTGAGAAGAATCGCCGGATTATGCACCGCCGAAGCCGCCAATATCACCAGATCGGCCCGTTGCTCGTGCAGATGTCCTGAAGCATCGGCATAGACCACGCCGGTCGCCCTGCCCTTATGGGCCAACACCCGGATCACATCCGATTGGCTGCGAAAGTCCGCACCTGCCCTTTTCGCTTCGGGAATATCACGCACAAGCGGATTATAAAGCGCACCAATGGGGCAGCCCGCATCACACCAGCCATCATAGATGCAGGGCGCGCGCCCCTTATACCATGTGGAATTGATCGCCATGGGCATGGGAGCGGTGTGCATCCCCAAGGCTTTGAACCCGCGTTCCAACACATCCGCCTGCCCAAAGCGGGCCAAGGGCGGCATGGGATAAGGATCCCCTTCAGGCCGCCAGATTTCCGCTTCCGCATCACCTGAAAGGCCCACATCTTCTTGAATACGATCATAAAAGGGGCGCAGCTCCGCATAATCCAGCGGCCAGTCCACTGCCCGGCCATAAAGGCTTTTGACCTTGAAATCGCTCTCGTCAAAACGCGGCCAAGTGCCATAATGATGAAGCGCTGCGCCGCCCAAACCCCAGCCTGCATTAAAGCCATAGCCAAAGGGATGCGTGCCGGTAGACGCAACAGGTTCGCCACCCCAGCGCAAGCGCCGCGACCAGATCTGGCTGCTGATCAGGTCCGCCATTTCCCATCCGGGGCCGGCATCCAGAACCACCACCGATTTTCCCGCCTGCGCCAACAGCCGCGCATAAAACGATCCCGCCGCACCCGCGCCAACAATCAGCGCGTCTACCGCCTCATGTTTTTGTGCCGCACTCACCAGCGGTCCTCCGGCTCGATATGGGCAAGATAAGGGATATCCAGCCCGTCAAACCCTGCCATGGTGCCATAGCGGACATCCACCGCATCGGCGCGCAGGACAAACAGCACCAACGCCGATGGTGGTCCGACCCAATCGGGAATGGCATTATTCGCCATTGCCTCCACCAGTTTTGACGCCTGTTCAGACGATAATGTGTGAAAGGCCCCGCCATAGCGTGCCTGAGCGGCTTTGTTGGTGGCCGCCAGCGCGGAACGATAGAAGGGCTCCCAAGGCGGCGCTATATCCAGATAGCGCACAGTCAAGAGACTTTCCGCAAAAGAACAGCTCAGCTGCGCATCCACGAAATGGGCAAGGCCCGCACTGGCGGACCCCGGCACCAGAGCCTCTCCCATCGCATCCAGACACCGGATTTCCGCATCCTTGAGCAACCGGAACGCAGCCTCTTTGGCCCGCGCTTGTCTTGGTGTCAGCAAGTGTGTGCGTCCGGCGACGGCAAACAGCATAGCCCCGCTCGCCGTCGCTTTCAGTAAGGCGCGGCGGGGATAGGTCATGTCTTGCGCCCTTTTTCCGGCGAACGGGAAAGGCCGGCCAGTTTTTCCGTCAAAGCCTGCCCCTGATCGTCAGCCAAAGCGGCGGCGCGCAATTCGGCCAAAAGAGCCGCCCCATCAGCGCGGGATTTGAGCATGTCCACAGCCCCCATCAGGCGATTGAAATTTCCCAATCCGCGCGCATGAGTATCGCCATAGCCCTTCACCAGATTTTGGCAGCGGCCAATTTCCAGTGCCAGATCATAATGCGATCCGGCCAAATCTTCGATGCGCGCCAGCCAGCGTTCGATGCGGGCCTGTTCCTCTTGATACCGCAGGGTGGACCGGCGGATACGGCGCAAGGCAGACAGGCTTTTCAAAAGAAAAAAGCCGCCCAGCTTGGTGCTGTGGATATACCGGCCCTTCCGACAGAACCGCCCCACAAACTTGTTTATCCATGGTGTATCGAGAACCATATGACCCAAAGGGGCTGGCAAGCTATCGGCTATTTCGCGCACCCTTGGGTGCATAAATTCCGTCAGATAAACAATCTGGTCCGGCTTGGCGCGAACTTCCTTGCGGGCGCGGTCAAAGCGACTGCTCCGGGTTTTCAGATCGGCAACACGGATGGTGTCTTCATAGCTCATCCACAGGGCCAATTGCCGGGCCACCACCCCACTCAGTTGAAAGCCGCGTGCCCCGTCATCCGATCGCGCCACTAAAGCCAATCGGTCCAGATAAAGCCCCGCATACGCAAGATCTTGATAATCAACGCAACGGCGCGCGCTTCCACCGCCAGATCATGCACAGCAGGCGGCAATTCAGCGGGAATACGGTTCAACATATCGCGCACGGCTGCGGGCTTTCCTTCCGCCAAGGCCAAAGACGCCGATTGAAGCTGTGATTGATGCGGCAAGGGCGATGATGGTGAAGGCTCTGCCCCATGTGCGCCGCCAGCCACATTCTTTCGGGCCAGATCATAGGCTGCGTCAAAGGCAGCCAGATTGGCTTCCAGCATCCGTCCCCCTTCACGGAGGGTGTCTTCATACGCCTCGCGGGGGAAAGGCAATGCGCCGGCCCCCGCCAAGGCCCCGAACAGCGACGAACTGATCACGCTTCCCACCGCTTCGGCGCTTGCCTTCATATCAAAGGCCACCAGATGTTTGGCATGGGCGCGTATGGCTTCCAGCACCGTTTGCGCATCGGCGGTCCCGTCTCCCATGGCCGCTTTTTCGCTGATGGCATAATCCCGATGGGTCGATGCAATGAGCGTGGTGCGGTCCGCGGTCACGAAGCCCCGGCTTACGGCCCGGCCCGCTTCCATCAACTCCGATGCAATCACAATATCCACATCACCGGGCATGGGCATCAAAGCCAGAACCGGCGGACGCCCTGCTTTTTTGGCTTCTTCGTGCGGAAACAGCTCAAGATAATAAATGGTTGCACCCGTGCGCTGCGCCACGCCGGGAACAGAGGTATATTGCGCCAGATACCCGCAGCGTTCGGCCATTTTAACGATCCAGCCAGACAGCACGCCGCCGCCTTGGCCGCCAAGGGCGGAAATGGCCAAAGTGATGGGGCGCGGCCCGTTTTTCATAGGATCAAAAGGCATGACGGCTTCGCCCCTTTTCAGAACGGCGTTCCACCCACTGGATGATCCGCGCCCGCATTTTCGCCATAAAACGATCCCAACGGCCGGGATTCTGGATCACATCGGCGCGGTAGAAACTGGGGCACAACACGGCGGCATGGGCCACCTCGCCACACAAGCCGCAACCCACACAGCTATTGTCCACGGCGGCGATCGGATCTTCCCGCAAAGGATCGGGATTTTCGCGGATGGTCAGCGAGGGGCAGCCGGACAAACGGATGCAGCTATGATCGCCGGTGCAGCTATCGGGATCGATGCCAAAACGGGTGCGCACAAGGCGCTCGCCGCTTTTCAGCTTTTTCGCCAGCAGTGGTTTTTCACGGCGCTGGCGGTTCAGCATACATTCGCCTTCCGCCACGATCACCTTGGGGCCTTTTTCCGGTGTCGTAAGGGCATCGCGCAAGGTATCGCGCATTTTTGCCACATCATAGCTGCCCACGGTTTTCAGCCATGTCACCCCCACGCCGCGCACGGCACTTTGGATGCTGTGGCCGGTGGATTTGCTTTCACGCTTGCCACGGCTTGATAAAATATCCTGCCCGCCGGTGGCGGCTGCATAGTTATTGTCAACAATCAGCAACACATTGTCGTTCTTGTTGAACACCGCATTGCCCACACCGCTAGACAGGCCATTATGCCAGAATCCGCCGTCCCCCATCACTGAAATGGTGCGCTTGTCCGATTGGGTGTTGAAGGCGGAGGCCCCCGCCCAGCCAAGGCCATAGCCCATGGTGGTATTGCCGATATTGAACGGCGGCAGGATTGAAAACAAATGACAGCCAATATCGCATGATACATGGAACGGGCCCATCTCCCGCTCCAAAAGCTTCATGGCGGAAAAAACCGGCCGTTCCGGGCATCCGGTGCAAAATCCCGCCGGACGGGGCGGCAAAAGCGCATTCAAATCGTCCAACGCCGGACTGTCTGGAT
The DNA here is from genome assembly GCF_008579125.1 of Iodidimonas gelatinilytica. NCBI lineage: Bacteria > Pseudomonadati > Pseudomonadota > Alphaproteobacteria > Iodidimonadales > Iodidimonadaceae > Iodidimonas > Iodidimonas gelatinilytica. Next base: position 197,702 of record NZ_BKCL01000005.1, read on the forward strand.
GTTTGGGACGATTATGGCCCAGAGAACCGGCAGCCCCGAGGCTTTCTCCATGCGTCTTCATGAAGGCCGCAATGCCTGCGTGCAGAACCGCGCCGGTATATTCCCCGGCCATGGGCAGCACGTCCTTGCCCACGATCCGCGTTTCCAGATCTTGCTTGCGTAAAATGCTATTGACCGCCTGCTCGATATAATCCGGCTGGCCTTCCTCGATCAAAAGCACCGCTTTCTTATCGGCGCAAAAGCCGACAATTTCTTCCGTAATCAAGGGATAAGTGACATTGAGCACATAAATTGGCAGCCGCGCCTTGCCAAAAACATCGGACAGGCCTTCCACCTCCAAAGCGCGGATCAGATTATTATAAAGCCCTCCCTGAACGATGATGCCCACATCACCGGTGGCGGCGCCCAAAAATTCGTTCATCCGTCGGGATTTGATAAAGTCGATCGCCGCAGGCCAGCGCTTGGCCACTTTTTCCTGTTCATGGGCAAAATTGGCGGGCGGCAATACGATACGGCCCGTATCGCGCACCGGATTTTCCATGGCATCGCGCAAGCTAAAGGTGGCGGCGCGGTTATCCTTGGCAGTGAATGATCCATAAACATGGCAGGTGCGGATACGCAGCTCCAGCATCACCGGCGTATTGGAGGCCTCGGACAACTGGAAGCCCAATTCCACCATATCCACAATGCTGGCAAGATTGGGGCGCGGGTCCAATAGCCACATCTGCGATTTCATGGCAAAGGCATGGCTGCGCTCCTGCATGATCGACGAGCCTTCGCCATAATCCTCGCCGATAATTACCAATGCACCGCCGGTGACCCCACCCGATGACACATTGGCCAAAGCATCGGATGCCACATTGGTGCCAACGGTGGATTTCCACGTTACCGCGCCGCGCAAGGGATAATTCACCGATGCCGCAAGCATCGCCGCAGCGGACGCTTCAGAAGCGCTGGCTTCAAAATGGATGCCCAGTTCCTGCATCAAGGGTTCGGCATCGGCCAGCACATCCATCAGATGCGATATGGGAGCCCCCTGATAGCCTCCCACATAAGACACGCCGGATTGCAACAGCGCCTTGGTAACAGCCAGAATACCTTCACCATGGAAGATCTCGCCGTCCCCGATCCGAAGGGTTTCTACCTCTTTTGCAAATGACCGTTCCGCCATGATTTGCCTTTCCGGCCTTATGGTTTCAGCTTTTGGGGACCAAAGCCAGCACCCGCACCGGCGAGCCAGAGCCACGCACAATCTTCAAAGGCGGGGCAATCACCACAGCGCCCGTGGGCGGAAGTTTGTCCAGATTGGTAAGGCTGGCCAATCCAAATTTATTCGCCCCGTGCATCAGGCTATGGCACGGAAACATGGGGTCAAAATTGGCCGCTTGCCCCGCATCGGTTCCCACCGTTTCCACGCCCACGCTAGAATATCGCGTTCTTGAGCCAGAAATTTCGGCGTTTCGGGATGAAAGCCCGGCGTATGGGGGCCGTCTTCATGCGTGTTCAAAAAGGCTTTCGGATCGCGCCTTTTCGACCAGCCGGATCGCACCAGAACCCAGGAATCCTTGCTGATCCGGCCATGGGTTTTCTCCCACTCTTTCACAAAATCCGGTGTCAGCAGAAAATCCTCATCCCGCTCTACCTCCGCCACCACATCAATCACAAAGGCCGGACCGATAAACCGCTCCACCGGAATGGTATCGGTGGCATTGTTTTCATAATCCTTCCCCGTCACCCAATGGATCGGGGCGTCGAAATGGGTGCCGGTATGTTCACCGCATGCGAATTTATTCCAATACCACGCCGGTCCACGATCATCATATTCGCTGATCACATCAATGCTGAAGCCGGGCGATGCGGCAAATTGAGGAGGCAATTGCAGGGTCGGCGTTTGCGGTTCCAAAGGCTGCGTCAAATCGACCACGGTGATACGGCTGTCTGAAAGTGCTTTTGCCAGATCCATAAGCGTTTGTTGCGACACAAGGCATCTCCCTTTTATGGTCCTTTATGGACGAAAGGATTGGCGCACATCACCCACCCCATCCACATAAACAGATTAACGGCATCATCGCCAATGCCGCAATTTTAAAGTTAAACTATTTTTCTGATATGGCCTTATGGCGAAACATTTGGAAGGCGCAAGCCGCGCTCTTCCAGGATGGGCAACACAGTATCGCGGAAATACGGAAACTCTTCCGTATAATTCACAAAGGCCAATGTGGTGCCGCCAAAGCCCGTTTCATGAAGCATACATATCTTGTCCGCCACCTGTTCGGGCGTCCCCACAAGTGGATAGCCCCCATGCCCTGCCGCCATCCGGTCACGGATCAACTTCAACAGATCATGGGGAAAGCTTTGCGCATGGGCGAATTGCAAGCGGATCAGATTGTCTACCGCCGCCCAGTCTGCATGGGTTTTGGCATAATACTCATGATAATCCCGCGCGGCCTTTTCCGTTGGGCGGCACACCACATAGGAAAAGGTCAGCACATCCACATCCCTGCCTTTTTGCTGCGCCATGTCCTTTAATTCGGCGATTTCCTTTTTCGACCGATCAAGATCAATGGCCGGAGTGAAAAGGAAATTGGCATTGCGGATGGCAAAGGCCCGGCCTTGTTCGGACCCTGCGGCATTGATAATGGGAGGAATACCGGCCCAGGGTTTCGGATCGGAATGAACGCCCTTCAAGTGAAAATAGCGTCCGTCCCAGTCGAAAGCCCCGGCTTCGCTCCACAATTTATGCACGATGTCATACCATTCCTGCCCATAGCCATAACGGGTTTCATGGTCATCTGGCAGGCTTAACCCCATGGCTTTATATTCCGGTTCGTTCCACCCGGCGACGATATTCAACCCCGCACGCCCCTTGCCGATATGGTCGATGGTGGCGATTTGCTTTGCCGCCACCACCGGATGATTGAAAGCCGTGTGCAAGGTGGCAATCACGGAAATTCGTTTGGACAAGGCCAAAAGCCCTGCCGCCCATGTCATGGTTTCCAACACATTGAAATGAAAGTTCGTTTCGCCGCCATAACCGATCCAGCGCGCGATGGGCAGCATGAAATCAAGACCCGCCGCATCGCACATCTCGACCAGTTTGCGGTTATTCTCCCATGAATTGTCCCAGCGTTCGGGCACTTTCGTTATCGCCATACCCGAAGAACAATTGGCCGAAAACGTGCCCAGCTTGAAATGATCGTTCAAGAGCAAACGGTTGATTGCCTGTGTCATGCTCCCCCCTTACCGGTCACAGCGCATAGCGCACGCTCAATCCGATCCAGCGCGGGGGCCGGAAGGAAATTTCATTACAACCGCACAAGGTGGCCAGATCGAAGCCTGAATCCCCGCCTTGGCATTGGTGAGATTTTCCACCTTCAAAGCCGCTTCCCAATGGCCATCATCACTGGCCCAGGCAAGCCGGGCATTGGCGAAGAAAAAGCTGTCGAACTTATCGGCATCGAAATTGCGCAAATTATAGAAATAGCTGTCCGACCAGCTAAGATCGCCCATCACCGACAACATGCCGCCAAAGGCCGCCCATTCATAACGGGCCATGCTGGAAAACTGGAATTCCGGCGCATAATTGGGCTTGGCATTAATGGAGATCGGACCATCCACCCGCAAAGGCACATCTTTCACCGTGGCATCGAGCCACGAGCCTGCAAGACGGAAATCAAAACCTTCAAAGGGCGAGGCCACGAACTCCACATCAGCCCCATAATATTCGGCATCGGCATTGATCACCACACCGGACACGCCGGTAAACAAGAACGCCTGATAGTCGTTATAATCATAATAGAACAGATTGGCGTTCAGCCGGGCGGTGTTATCCAGAAGCTGGGCTTTGAAACCGGCTTCATAGCTCCACAACACCTCTTCATCATAGGGAATGGCGCTGGTGGGAACGGGAATACCGCCGGCCAATTGGGCATTGAAGCTGCCTGCTTTCACCCCGCGTTTCACCGCGGCATAAATCAACAGATCCTCATTCGGGGTATATTCACCGCGGACTGTCCCCGCCCATAAGGTATCGCTGGTATCATCCGTGAAGGCTTCCGGCCCGTTTGGCCCGAATACCGGGCCAATGGGGATCGGGGTGCTTGATTGATCTTGCGTGAATCCTGTGTCGGAAAAATGGCCTGCTGAAAGCGGTAATCCTTTTCTTCCTGAATGATCCGTCCGCCCAGAATAAACGCAAATTTCTCGGAAATCTGATAGTCCATATGGGCAAAGGCGGAATAGCTGTCGGTGTCCAGATCAGCAAGGGAACTCAGATCGAAAGGTGCCCCGGGAACCACACTATTGACGGGGAATTTCAACCCGTTATCGGAGTGATTGTCGATATTGAGATAAAATGCCCCAAGCACCCAATTGGCTTTTTCGGTGGTGCCGTTCAGGCGCAATTCCTGCGTGAAACTGGTGGCATCAACACCCGCGAAATTTGCAGATTGATTGACCGGCGCTGAATCCACATCAATGAACAACAGCTTTTCATAGTCTTTGTAATCGCTGATGGATGTAAGGGTGATGCTGTCGCTGATGTCCCACTGGATATTGTTATTCACCCCCCATGTATCTGTGGAATTGGCATCATCGAAAGCGAAATCGCCTGAAAAGCTGAAGCCTTTGCCATCGGGATCAAGATAGCCAAAGAAATCACCACCGGGCGCAAACCGTCCGAAAAATTCCGCGCCCGGCGCATCATCGCCACCAAACAGCCCGTTATTATCCAGATCGGTGCCAAGATCCACCCCACCCGGCCCGATGGTGGCACGGCTTTCCCCGGGGGGCACATCAATCACATTGACCAATTCATTGGTGCCATTCACATCTTCAAACACCGCAATGGTGGGCTTGGATTGGAACGGTCCGGTGCTCAGTCGGCTACGCTCCACATTGGCTGAAACCCGCCAATAAAAACTGTCTGTGGGCTGATATACGACCGTGAATCGCCCGGCCAGCGTGTCATCATCCCCCAGATTGACGCCAGCCCCCGGCCCCGGCGAGCCGCCAACGGCGCCATCGGGATAATTGTTTTTCAAATACCCCCCATGCTTTGAAAACATCACAGCACCGCGCGCGGCCAAATGCTCGCCCAAAGGCCCGCCAAGGGCGGCTTCGATGCGTCCGCCATTGGCATGGGCGGGCGAATCGAAAAAGCCGTATTCCGCATCCACATAGCCTTCAACGGAATCGAATGTCGGCTGGTTGCTGAGATAATGCACAAGACCACCGGTGGCATTGCGGCCAAATAATGTGCCTTGCGGGCCTTTCAGGATTTCCACCCGATCAATATCGAATACCGCGAAGGTCTGGGCTTGGGAAATAGCAATATAACCCTCATCCAAATAGGCGGCATTGGGAGCTTCAACGATATCGTTGAAATCATTCTGGGTCACACCACGAATGGTGAATTGGGTATTCTGCCCCGCCAGATTCCCCGAAATATGAACCCCCGGCGTCATGGCGGCGATATCATAGCTTTTTTCAACGCCATATTCGCGCATCTGCTCGCCCGAAATGGCTGTAACGGCAATGCCCACCGATTGCAGGCTTTGTTCGCGTTTCTGGGCAGTGATAACAATTTCTTCCAACAATCCGCCGCGTTTTTGTTGTTGTTCTTCAGGCGCTGCAGATTGCTGGTCATCGGATGAAACAGCTTGGGCCCAACTCATATTCAAGGGTGCAATCGTCGCCGCCAGAACGGCCACAGCCGAAGCCTTGCATAAAAAGCGGCCCTTCCCCCTGCCCCTGCGATTCTGGCACTTCTGCTCTATATTTATCATCTGCATTTTCCCCTTCCTCACCCAAAGAGTCGTTGATCCGGGCCGCGTCACCGGCCTCATCTTTTGGTGCCGCACATTTTCTGTGCTTATGGGCCCCATCGAAATTTATTTTAAGTTCAAAATTATTTATCTGTCAAAATTTATATGTAAAATATATAGCTGCAGCGCAGCAAAAGCCCCGTTTCACGCAATTATCTTGCGTTCTTTGCGGGAATACTCCCTTTGTCGATTTTATTTTAAACATAAAGTTTTTTATTTGACCCGATGCGCCCGCCCCCATACCATCAGGGCCTAATGCAAATCGGAGGGATGGGATGAATATCATCTGCCTGGGGGGCGGGCCTGCGGGCCTTTACTTTGCCTTGTCCATGAAAATCCACAACCCGGATCACCAGATCACGGTTTATGAGCGCAACAAGCCCGGCGATACCTTTGGCTGGGGCGTGGTGTTTTCAGACCAGACCATGCAAAATCTGCGCGACAATGACCCCCAGTCCGCACAGACCATCCTTGATGAATTGGCCCATTGGGACGATATCGACGTTCATTTCAAAGACCAGTGCATCACATCGGGCGGTCATGGCTTTTGTGGTATTGGCCGCAAGCGTCTACTCAATATTTTGCAAGACCGTTGCCGCGAAGTGGGTGTGGAGCTGGTATTCGAGCGGGATATGTCGCCGGATCTGGAGCAGTTCAAGGATGCGGATCTTATCATTGCCTCTGACGGATTGAATTCAAAAGTCCGCACCGCTTATGCGCAATATTTCAAACCCGATGTGGATATGCGGGCCAATAAATTCGTTTGGCTGGGCACCCATAAGCTGTTCGATGCCTTTACCTTTATCTTCAAGAAAACCGAGCATGGCTGGATCTGGGTCCACGCTTATCGCTTCGATAAAGACACCTCCACCTTCATTGTTGAATGTTCCAATAAAACCTATGAAGCCTTCGGTTTTGACCGGATGAGCCAGGATGAAAACTGCCGGGCCCTGGAAGCGCTGTTTGCCGACCATCTGGATGGCCATGCACTGATGAGCAATGCCCGGCATATTCGCGGCTCGGCATGGATCAACTTCCCCCGTATTCTGTGCAAGAAATGGTACCATGACAAAGTGGTTTTACTGGGGGATGCCGCCCATACGGCGCATTTTTCCATCGGATCGGGCACCAAGCTGGCTTTCGAAGATGCCATAAGTCTGGCCAATGTTTTGAACAGCAACGATCTGTCCGTGCCGGATGCTTTGGCCCAGTATCAAGAAGAACGCGAAGTGGAGGTTTTGAAGCTGCAAAGTGCGGCACGCAATTCCACCGAATGGTTTGAGCATGTGGAGCGCTATACGGATTTTGATCCCATGCAATTCGCCTATTCCTTGCTGACCCGGTCCCAGCGGGTGAGCCATGAAAATCTGCGTTTGCGTGACCGGGATTGGCTGGAAAATGTCGAGCGCTGGTATGCCTGCAAGGCCGCTGGCACCGATAAGAACAAGGCCATTCCCCCCATGTTCACGCCGTTCAAACTGCGGTCCATGGAACTGAAAAACCGTATCGTCGTCTCGCCCATGTCCATGTATAGCGCCGATGATGGCACCATCAATGATTTTCACCTGGTCCATTATGGGGCGCGGGCCATGGGCGGCGCGGGCCTTGTTTATACGGAAATGACCGATGTTTCCCGTGACGGACGCATTTCGCCGGGCTGTGCAGGCATGTATAAGCCGGACCATCTCGCCGCATGGAAGCGGGTGGTGGATTTTGTCCATAGCCATAGCGAGGCGCGCATCTGCATGCAGCTTGGCCATGCAGGCCCCAAGGGTGCAACGAAAGTCGGTTGGGACGGTTATGATGTGCCGCTGGACGAAGGAGCCTGGCCGATCATCGCCGCGTCAGACGTGCCATGGAGCCCTCAGAACCAAACACCAAAGCCCATGGATCGTGCCGATATGGACCGGGTCCGCGACGACCATGTGCGGGCCGCCAAAATGGCCGATGAAGCCGGATTCGATATGATCGAGCTGCATGCCGCCCACGGCTATTTGATGTCCAGCTTTCTCACCCCGCTGATGAACACCCGCACCGATAGCTATGGTGGACCGGTGGAAAATCGCCTGCGTTATCCGCTGGAAGTCTTCCGCGCCATACGTGCCGTGTGGCCCGACCACAAACCCATGGCCGTGCGTATTTCCGCCTGTGATTGGGTCGAAGACGATGGCATCAGTCCGGAAGATATTCTGGCAATCAGCCGCGCATTTGCCGAGGCGGGGGCCGATCTGATCGATGTATCGGCGGGGCAAACCTCCCCCGAAGCCAAGCCGGTTTATGGCCGCATGTTCCAGACGCCTTTTTCCGATCAGATCCGCAATGAAGCGCATGTGGCCACCATGGCCGTGGGCAATATTTACGAGATCGATCATGTCAATTCGATTCTGGCCTCTGGCCGGGCCGATCTCTGCGCCCTTGGGCGACCGCATCTGCTGGACCCGAATTGGACCCTCCGCGCCGCAGCGGAACAAGGCTATCACGGCGTTGCTACCCCCAAACCCTATCTTTCGGGATTTAGCCAGCTTGAACGCAATCTCGCGCGGGCCGCGGAAATGGCCGCCGATATGCTCGAGATAAAGGCATGACCGATCTTGCCAGACAGCATGCGGTCGTCACCGGCGGCGGGACCGGCATCGGGAAAGCGATCGCAAAGCGCTTGGCCGATGCGGGGGCGGCCATCACCTTGATGGCCCGCGATGAAGAGCGGCTTCAGGCCTTGGCGTCAGAGCTTCCGAAGGCTCAGGCAATCGCGGTGGACATTTGCGATGAAGCCGCTGTCGCCACTGCATTCGAGCAGGCGGCCAAACGCTTTGGACCGGTGACCATTTTGGTGAACAATGCGGGCATTGCCCCCAGTGCACCCTTATCCAAAACCAGCTTCGAGATGTGGCGCAAGGTGATGGCGGTCAATCTGGACGGCGTGTTCTTGTGCAGCATGGCTGCCCTTGCCGGCATGAAAGAGCACGGTTTTGGGCGCATCATCAATATTGCCAGCACCGCCGGATTAAAGGGTTATCCTTATGTCAGCGCCTATGTGGCTGCCAAACACGGGGTCATCGGGCTGACACGAGCCATGGCGCTGGAACTTGCCCGCACATCCATCACGGTGAATTCTATTTGCCCCGGCTTTACCGATACGGATATCGTAAGGCGCTCTGTTGACATCATAATGAAGAAAACCGGCCGCACGGAAACCGAGGCCCTTGCCGAACTCGCAAAGGACAATCCGCAAAAGCGGTTGATCACACCGGACGAAATCGCCGCACAAGCACTGTGGCTCTGTTCGTCTGACGCAGGTTCGATAACGGGGCAAGCCCTTGCGATTGCCGGAGGTGAGGTAATGTGAATGACCCATCAACCAAAGACTTTTCCTGAAAAGCTGGGGGGGGCGCCCCATAGCAAGCAGTCTTTGCGGCTGTGGTTGCGGATGCTGAGTTGCACCATCCTGATCGAAAACACCATTCGCAACCGGCTGGCAGAGCAATTCAGCACCACCTTGCCGCGCTTTGATGTGCTGTCCGCCTTGGAGCGCCACCCCGATGGACTGACCATGGGAGAATTGTCGCGTTTCCTGATGGTTTCCAATGGCAATGTCACCGGCCTTGTATCCCGGCTTGAAGCGGACGGTTTCGTGGTCCGCAGCCGCGCCCCCAAAGACCGCCGCACCCATTATGTGAAGCTGACCGATAAAGGCATGGAACAATTCAAGGCCATGGCTCATGTGCACGAAAACTGGATCGATGAAATGTTCGCCAGCATATCGGTGGAAGAAGAAAACCGTTTGATGGACGATCTGCGGCAGGTGCAAAATTCCGTCATCCGCAGCAATCCGGAGAAAAACCCATCATGACATCGCAAAAAGCAGAGCCGGGCCAAATCCTGTGGGACATCAAAGACCGGGTGGTCACCGTTACCCTGAACCGTCCCGACCGTAAAAACCCACTTACCTTCGGGATTTATGCCGATCTGCGCGACCGCTTCCGGGCGCTGGCCTATGACGACCAGATCAAGGCGGTGGTTATAACCGGCGCGGGCGGAAATTTTTCTTCCGGCGGCGATGTGCATGAAATCATCGGTCCTTTGACAAAGATGGACATGCCGCATTTGCTTGAATTCACCCGCATGACCGGAGATCTGGTAAAGGCCATTCGCGCCTGCCCGCAGCCCGTGATCGCCGCGGTGGACGGTATTTGTGTGGGCGCCGGGGCCATCATCGCCATGGCGTCCGATCTGCGTTATGGCACGCCGGATTGCAAAACGGCGTTTCTGTTTACCCGCGTGGGTCTTGCGGGCTGCGATATGGGAGCCTGCGCCATTCTGCCGCGCATCATCGGACAAGGGCGCGCCTCGGACCTGTTGTTTTCCGGCCGGATAATGCGTGCAGAGGAAGGCGAACGCTGGGGCTTTTACAATCGCCTCGTGCCTGCAGCCTATCTTTTGGCCGAAGCACAAAAAACCGCTCATATGCTGGCCCATGGCCCCACATTTGCCCATGGCGTCACCAAGAACCAGCTGAATATGGAATGGGATATGAGCCTGGATGCCGCCATCGAGGCCGAAGCACAGGCTCAGGCCATCTGCATGCAAACCAAAGATTTCGTGCGCGCTTATGAGGCGTTCGTCAAAAAGGAAACCCCGATTTTCGAGGGCGATTGATGTCAGATAAAAGTTTTCTCGATTGGCCGTTTTTTGACGATCACCACCGCAGCCTCGCCCATGATCTGGATGTCTGGGCGAAACAGGAGATCGCGCCTTTAGAAGAAGCCGCCCATGAAGATCAAGCGGCGGTGGACGCACTATGCGGCACCATTCTGGGCCGCCTCGCCGCGGCCGGATGGCTGCGTTATGTGGTGCCGAAAGCCCATGGCGGGATGTTTGACACGCTGGATGTGCGGTCCTTGTGCCTGATCCGCGAAACGCTGGCCCGCCATTCGGGATTGGCGGATTTCGTATTTGCCATGCAAGGGCTGGGAAGCGGCACCATCAGCCTGTTTGGCAGCCCCGACCTACAAGCCCGTTACCTCCCGAAGTGGCCGAGGGAAAAAAGGTGGCGGCCTTTGCACTATCGGAGCCGGATGCAGGATCGGATGTGGCAGCCATGCGCACCACCGCCACCCCCATATCGGGCGGTTATCTGGTCAATGGCGAGAAAACATGGATCTCCAATGGCGGGATCGCGGATTTCTACACCCTATTTGCCCGCACGGGGGAAGCGCCGGGGGCGCGCGGCATTTCCGCCTTTGTGGTGGATGCCCAAACGCCGGGGCTATCCATTGCCGAACGTATCCCGGTGATCGCCCCGCATCCTTTGGCGCGTTTGTCCTTTAAAGATATGATGGTGCCACAGGAAAACCGTCTGCATGAGGCCGGATCGGGCTTCAAGGCGGCCATGGCAACGCTGGATATTTTCCGCTCCACCGTGGGGGCTGCCGCCCTTGGATTTGCCCGCCGTGCTTTGGAAGAATCCAGCCACCGCGTCACCAACCGGCATCTGTTCGGTGCCCCCATGGCCGCGTTGCAACTGGTGCAGGCGCAAATCGCCGACATGGCTTTGGATATTGATGCCAGCGCGCTTTTGATCTACCGCGCCGCATGGACAAAAGATGTCAAGAAAACGCGGGTAACGCGGGAAGCGGCCATGGCCAAACTTTATGCCACCGACCATGCCCAAAACAGCATCGACAAGGCCGTGCAGATTTTTGGCGGCCTTGGTGTGCGCTCTGGCCATCCGGTGGAAAAGCTCTACCGCGAAATCCGTGCCCTGCGCATTTATGAAGGCGCATCGGAAGTGCAAAAGCTGATCATCGCCCGACAGGTTCTGGAACAATAAAGCGTATTTTCAGGTTTTATCCCCATCGCGCCATCGGGGCGCCGTGAGACGACGCCGCCCATCCTGACTCAAACGCACAGTCGGGTCATCCAGATCCAGACGATCCCACAGCTTGCATGTCACTTGCTTGTGCTTTTGATCCAGCCCTTCGCAATAATTGGTATATTCGCACAGGCGCACGGCATCGCCCCGCCCCATGCGCATTTTACTCCACCAATCAGGGTCCGCCAGCGATTGCCGCGCCGCGCCGATGATATCCGCTTGGCCCGCGGCCAAAACCCCTTCCGCCTGCTGGAAATTATGGATACCGCCGGTCACCACCACCGGCGTTTCAAAGCCGGCCTCCCTGATGGCCGTACGGATTTGGGCTGTGGGGCCGATATTGCGCCCATAAGGCCCCCGTTCGTCGGACAAGAATTGCGGCATACATTCATAACCGCTTGGCCCGGTATAGGGATAGGCCGCAGCACCGGGCTTTGGCTGCATCGCATCTTCAAATTTCCCCCCGCGCGAGGTGGAAAGGAAATCCATTCCGGCCCGGGCAAAGGCCACCCCGAACCGGGTGGATTCAGACAATCCGGTGCCGCCCTTGATACAATCTTCTGTCAGAAAACGGCAGCCCACCGCATAGCCCTTCCCTACCGCATCACGCACAGCAAAATACACGTCCAAAGGCAAGCGAAGCCGATGCTCCGGCACACCTCCATAGCCATCGGTTCTGGTATTCAGCGCGGATAGGAACGATGCCATTGTATAGGCATGGGCATAATGCAGCTCTACCCCGTCAAAACCGGCTTCTTTGGCTCTGCGGGCCGCATCGGCAAAAAGGCCGGGCAAAGTCTGCGGCAGATCGCGGATATGGGGCAGATGGGTATCTGTCACCCGCTCCCGATAGCCCATTTCAAGCGTTTCCCATTCGCGGGGGCTTAAAACCTTTTTCAGCGCTTCATCATCCAGTGTTTTCAGATATGCGCGTATATCGGCGTCTGAGGCATCGGCCATGTTCAGCACATCACGGTGCCGGTCGGTCAGCTCCAGATAGCGGTCGAAATATGTTTCGGGCTTTGGACGACGGCGAATGGCCAAAAAATCGATCAACTGAATCAACAGCCGCGTCTGCCCGCCACTTTCTTCGTGCACCCGTTTCACCAGTTTTTGAAGGCCGAGTAAAAAGCGATCATCCCCGATACGCAATAAGGGACCGCTGGGAATATCACGGATACCCGTCGCCTCCACAACGATAGCGCCGGGGCGGCTTTGCGCAAATCGCCCATACCAATCCAACACCTCGTCGGTGACAAATCCATCAGCGCTGGCACGCCACGGCACCATGGCCGGAACCCAGCTTCGCTCCTTGAGAAACAACGGCCCCGCTTCAAGCGGAGAGAACAACCGGGCGGCTTTCGCTTGTGCTTCATCGGGCCAAAATCCGGCGCTCGACGGATAAGCAATTCTTTGTCGTGGCTTGTACATGGGCGTAGAGTACGCTAGAACGCCATTAGTTTAAATATAAAATGAATAGAGCCATTTGAACGCTCCAACGCCTCGAAGGAAAGAAAATATGGATATTTTATTGCCGGATGGCTGGCCGCGCCCCAAAGGCTATTCCAATGGCCTTTCCACCCGTGGCCGACAGATTTTCGTTGCGGGCCAAGTGGGATGGGATACCCAAGGGCGCTTCCCGCCCGATTTCGCCGGGCAATTCCGCCAAATTCTTGAAAATACCTTGGCGGTTTTGAAAGCAGGCGATGCAGCCCCCCATCATATTGTCCGCATGACATGGTATATTGTGGACATAGATGGCTACCGGTCGTCTTTGGCGGATATCGGCGCCATTTACCGCACCCTGATCGGCACCCATTATCCCACCATGACAGCGGTGCAAGTGGCAGGCTGGTGGAGCCTGATGCCCTTTTGGAAATCGAAAGCACGGCCATTGTGCCCGATTGAAAAGCTTTAAAATCCGGGGCTTTTCTTTGAGCCTGAAGCGCTTATTGATGCCGCCTTCAAGATTAATGCTTTATTTTTAAAATATTTGTTTTATCCACATACGTTTCATGCATAAAATATCCTCTCAGGGTCTCGGCAAGGGACTGGAAAAATGGGAGGACACGATGTCACGGCTTATTTGTTACCGAGCGAAGCCTGTTGGCCATAAAGCAACCTGCGCCAGCGCATTTGCCATGGCCGTAGTTTTAACCACTGCACCTGCCCCCGGCACTCTCGCGCAAACCGATCCCGCACAAAATCCCTCTGGCGGGCGCGATACCATCGAAGAAATTACCGTCACCGGCCAAAAGCGCGGCCCGCAACGGGTGCGTGATGTGCCAGCCGCCATTCAAGCCATTGGCGGCAATACCATCGACGATATGTTGGCCACGGAATTCTCTGATCTGGCGGGGATGATCCCCAGCCTGCAATTTCAGGATCTCGGCCCCGGCGACAAGGAATATATCATCCGCGGCGTCAACAGTTCGGGCACCGCAACCGTTGGCGTTTATTATGATGAAGCGGTCATCACCGCGCGTAACAAACAGGATGGCGGCGGCCGGCAAGCAGATATCGAACTGCATGATCTGGCCCGCATCGAAGTGCTGAAAGGCCCGCAAGGCACCCTTTATGGGGCCAGTTCCATGAGCGGCACCATCCGCTTCATCCCCAATGAAGCCGACCCTTCGGCTGTTGATTTCAATGTGGAAGGTGAAATTTCCACCACTGATAAAGGCGGCACCAATTACCGCACCAATGGCATGCTGAACCTGCCCATCATCAAAGACAAGCTGGCGGTGCGTGCTGTCGGCTGGATCAGTGATGAAGCGGGCTATATCGACAATGTGCGCCTAGGCCTGAAAGACATCAATTCCAATAATGTGGAAGGCGGCAGAGTGTCTGTGCGCTGGCTGCCCACCGATCGGTTACAGCTTAGTGCCTCTGCCTTGATACAAGAACGCGATGTGGGCGGCAGTTCGCGTTTTTCCACCAGCTATCAACCCGCCTATCTGGAAAATCTGCAAGCTTTTGGCTTTGATGCGCCCGCTTTGGGGGATCTCACCAATCAGGATTTCACCGTCAATGATTGGGATGAAAGCATCGAGCTTTATAGCGTAAAAGCCAATATGATGCGGGCTTTGGCAGCTTTTTCGCCACTTCCAATTATTTCGAACGCGATGTCACCTTCCGCTTCGATTCAACGCCTGTCTTGCTGTTTTTCGGCGCCCCCGCAGCGGCTCTTACAAGGCAGCCGCAAAAGCGCGAATTATGGAGCCATGAACTGCGCTTCGCCTCCAGCCTTGACGGTCCCGTCAATTTCGTCATCGGCGGATTTTTATCCCGCGAAGACAAGGATTTCGATGTGGAAGTGGTGGCCACCAATGAATTGGGACTTCCCCTTGGGCCGTTCGACATCACCAAGGATTTCTTCCTTGATGGCCCGCCCAATGCCGCCATTTTCGGGCGCACCAAATCCGATGAACTGGATCAAGAAGCCCTGTTTGGCGAAGTAACCTTGGAGGCCACAGACAAGCTGTCGCTGACCTTTGGCGGGCGATACTTCAATTTCGATATTGTCTCTAGCGGTTTGGAAACAAAGCCTTTTGTCGGCTTCAACAACGAAACCCGCGCCGTTGATATTTCCTCCGGCTCCGACACCTTCCAGATCAAGGGCAATGCCTCTTATAAAGTGAGTGATGACCATCTGTTCTATTTCACCGCAGCGGAAGGCTTTCGCGTCGGTGGCACCAATGATGCCGCCATCAACCCCACCGGTGTGCCGGTGCCGGAGGGCTTCGATCCCGACAGCCTGTGGAATTATGAAATCGGCTGGAAAGGCGGATTTTTTGATAATCGTCTTGTGGTGAATGCTGCCGCCTTCGTGATCTTGTGGGATAATATTCAGGTGGAAGGCCTTGATCCATCCGGAGCCTTCCCCATCATCACCAATGCCGGTGAAGCGGAAATCGACGGCATCGAATTCGATGTCACCATCCGCCCCATTGCAGGGCTGGATCTCAGCTTTGGTGGCTCGTGGCAAGATGCCCGCATCACCGAAAGCCAGCCCTTGTCGGACCCTTTATCCCCCAGCTTTGATCCCAATGCCGGGCTGAAGGGCGACCAATTGCCCAATGTGCCGGATTTCCAAGCTTTGCCGCGGCACAATATGAACGCCCTCTCACCAGCGATCTTGATGGGCTCGTCCGGATCGATATCAGCTATCGCGGCAGTGTTGATACGCAATTCCGCGAAACCAGCCCCTTTAATGTGCCGCTTGACAGCTACACCATAGTCAATCTGAAAGCGGGGATAACCAACGACCATTGGGATCTCTCGGTCTTTGCGAAAAACCTGTTCGATAAACGGGCGCAGGTGGATGCCATCAATTCGGCGCAAGATCCCTTTTCTTTTATCACCGTTCGCCCCTTCACATTCGGAGGTCATGTGGCCTACCGTTTCTGACCACAGCCCCCATGATATCTGGCACCGCCCGCAGGCATGTCTCGCCAACCGGCGGTGCCTTCCTGTAATAAAGGCAATCCGATGAGTACGCCCCATATCGCCGCCAAGAAACCCTGTCTCGTTACCTTGAAACGGAAGGGAAAAGCCTATTTCTGGTGCCAATGCGGCCTCAGCAAATCCCAGCCCTTTTGTGATGGCTCCCATAATGGCACCGGCTTTGAACCCTTGATCTATAAAGCGCAAAAAGATGGCGAAGAGGTGCTGTTTTGCGCCTGTAAGCAAACCAAAAACCCACCGTTTTGCGATGGCTCGCACAATGCTCTGGACGATAGCTATGAAGAAGCCAGCCCAGAAGACATTGCCGCCAGCGCGTCCCTGCCCATCATACCGCCCGATGAAAAGGGCAAGGCGGTGCTTGATGGCGGCTGCTATGTGGTAACGCCAACAAAGACCACAGCCCATCATGTGGGGGGCTGGCAGATACGGCCAGTGATAGCAGGCCGTGACGGGGCCAGATTTTTATCGCAGTTTTTGCTTCAACCCGGCCCCGATGCCCAGGCCTTGACGGTCGAAGGCAGTGAAATGGTCCTGTTTTTGAACCAGGGATCGGCCCACATCACCATCGGTGGGAAAATATTCAAGGCAGGACCGCAAACCGGGTTTTATGTGCGCCCCGGCGAAGGTTTTCATGCCCGCTCCTTATCCGATACCCCCATCGAACTTTCCTGTGTGATTTGCCCCACCGGCCCCGAACCAACGCCGCTTGATACCATGCCGGACATATTTGATGACCGCATTCCCCAGCGCATGATGGCCATGGACCCGGCCAAAAGACAGACCATGGCCGACCGGTTTTACCAAGTGCTTGTGGGCGAAGATATGGGATCAAAGCAGGTGACGCAGTTTATCGGCGAGATCCCCCGGTCACGGGCGGCAGCCCACCGGCATCTTTATGAAGAAGCCATCACGATTCTCAGTGGCGAGGGCTTTATGTGGACAGAAAATGCCCGCGCCGCTGTAAAGCCCGGCGATGTGATTTTCCTACCCAAAAAACAACTTCATTCGCTGGAATGCACCAGCGAAAGCGGTATGCGGCTGATGGGAGCCTTTTATCCCGCAGGCAGCCCGGCTATCAATTACTGAACAGCTTTATTTATGGGGGCAAAACGATGATAACGCTTAACCGCAAACAAGAGCGCGCGCATGTCTAAGGGTGCGCCCATCAATGCCGTCGCCGCGCAGCGCTGGTCTTCGCGCCTGACATTTGTTCTGGCCGCCGCCGGCGCGGCTGTGGGGTTGGGAAATTTATGGCGGTTTCCCTTTGTTGCCGCAGACAATGGCGGCGGTGCCTTTGTGGTGATCTATCTTTTGGCCGTGGCGGGGATCGGTTTTCCCATCATGCTGGCAGAACTGGCCATTGGACGGCACGGACGGTCCAATGCCGAATTGTCCATTGCCCGCGTCATTGGCGAAGCTGGGGCAAACAAGGCGTGGCGTATCATCGGGGCCTTGAGCATTTTCATCCCCTTTATCGGCATCGGCTATTATTCCGTGGTGGCGGGATGGGTGGTGGATTATCTGCTGTCTTTTATCGCAAGCGGCGGTTTCGGCTATGATAATCCCGCCCAATATCAGCAGCGCTTTGATGATCTGATAGCCTCTCCGGCGCGACTTTTGGGGCTGCATTTCCTGTTCATGCTGGCTGTGACCCATGTGGTGTCGTTCAACATCCGCTCCGGTATCGAACGGGTAGCCAAAATCATGATGCCTGCTTTGTTTATCCTGCTGA
Organism: Iodidimonas gelatinilytica; assembly: GCF_008579125.1. Lineage (NCBI taxonomy): Bacteria > Pseudomonadati > Pseudomonadota > Alphaproteobacteria > Iodidimonadales > Iodidimonadaceae > Iodidimonas > Iodidimonas gelatinilytica. The sequence continues at coordinate 215,598 of NZ_BKCL01000005.1, forward strand.
TCGGGCTGGTGCTTTATGGCTTTTTGGAGGGCGACTTTCAAAAAGGCGCACAGTTTTTGCTGGCTCCCGATTTTTCAAAACTGACAGGGGAAAGCGTGCTGGCTGCCGTTGGGCAGGCCTTTTTCTCGCTGGCGGTAGGGATTGGCGCATTAATGACCTTCGGAGCCTATCTGGACGAAAAAGCCAATCTGCCCTTGGCGGCGGCGCAAATCTGCATCGCCGATACCGCCGTGGCCATTTTGGCGGGATTGGCCATCTTCCCCATCGTGTTCAGCTTCGGGCTGGAAACCGCGGGCGGTGAGGGCCTGGTCTTTGTGGCCCTACCCACCGCATTCGATCAAATGACCGGCGGGTATTTTGTGGGAAGTGCGTTTTTCATCTTGCTGTTCTTCGCCGCCTTTACCACCGGCATCGCCACTTTGGAGCCTGTCGTTTCATGGCTTGAAGGCCGCGGCCTGACCCGCCGGAAAGGCGCCGTTCTTGCAGGCTTTGCCGCGTGGCTTGTGGGGGCGGCGGCGGCGTTGTCCTTCAATGATTGGGCAGGTGTGTATCTGCTATCTTTCCTTCCCGGCTGGGAAACGCGCACGATTTTCAGCATATTGGATTACAGCATTTCCAATCTGTTATTGCCCATCAACGGCCTGTTGATCGCGCTTTTTGTGGGTTGGGCCTTGCCGCGCAGCCTGATCGGTGCCGATCTGGCCCGCTCCAAACATCTGATCACCCTGTGGCGGTTCTTTTTGCGCATCATTGCACCCATCGCCATTCTTGCCATTTTGATTTTGGGATAAGCCATGTTTGATGACATCCGCAGCCATTTCCCGATTTTTGAGCACAAAGCCTATATCAATAGCTGCTCTTATGGCGCCTTGTCGCTTGAAGTGGCGGCGTCCTATCAGGCTTATCTCGATAGCCGCTTCAGCAAAGGGGCGGATTGGGAGGAATTCGTTGGCAAGAACGAAGCCGTACGCGATCTTTGTGCACAGCTGATCCATGCCGAACCCGATGAAATCGCCGTCACCACCTCGGCCTCGGCGGGGCTGAATGCAGTGATCAGCGCCATGCAGCCGACATCCACACGCAACAAGGTGGTGCTGAGCGACTTTGAATTTCCCACCGTTGGCCAGATCTGGCTGGCGCAGGAAGGGCGTGGCTATGAAGTGGTTCATGCCCGCCAACAGGGCACAACCGTGCCGTTTTCCGAATATGAACGCTTGATCGACGACCGCACCCAGATCGTTTCCATCGCCCATATCTGTTACCGCAACGGGGCCATGAACGAAGTGGAACGGATCATCCGCCTTGCCCATGAACGGGGCGCCATGGTCATCCTCGATTCCTCTCAGGCTGCAGGGGCCATCCCCATCGATGTGCGGGCGCTGAATGTGGATATCCTGATCTCGGGCGTGTTAAAATATCTGCTATCCAGCGCAGGTGTCGGCTTTTTATATGTGCGCAAAGATCATCTAAAAACGCTCAACCCCTATGCCACCGGCTGGTTTGCGCAGGAAGATGTGCACGCCATGGACATGCATCATCATATCCCCGCCCATAATGCCCGGCGCTTTGAAAGCGGCACCCCGCCCATTCCGGCGCTTTATGCGGCCCAAGCGGGGTTGCACATGATCCTTGAAGCAGGTGTCGGCAATATCCAAAGCCATGTGCGGGAATTGACATCACGATTCATCGACGAGATCAAAGCCATGGGCGGCACGCTGATGACCCCGGAAAGCCCCGATCGACACGGAGCGATGATCGCCGTAAAATCCACCAACGACCATAAGCTGGTGGCGGCATTGGCCGAACGCAATGTGATCACCTCGTGCCGGGACGGCAATCTGCGGGTGTCGCCACATTTTTATAATTCCCATGCGGATTTCGACGCTTTGATGTCGGCGCTCAAGGACAATCGTTCTTTGCTTGCCTGAAAGATTGGAGACTGTCATGTCAACCGTATCACTGCATAAACAAGGCCGTATCGGCGTCATCGCAGTGGATCATCCGCCGGTCAATGCCATCTCCCAAGCGGTGCGTGAAGGCATTATCACACAGATAAACGCTGCCAATGCCGATGGTCATATCGCCGCCATTGTTCTGATCGCCAAAGGCCGCACCTTCATGGCCGGTGCCGACATCACCGAATTCGGGAAAGCCCCAAAATCCCCCGGCTTTCCTCAGGTCATCAACGCCTTGGAGCAAAGCCATAAGCCCGTGATTGCCGCCATTCACGGCACCGCATTGGGCGGCGGGCTGGAACTGGCTCTGGCCTGTCATTTCCGCATTGCCCATGAAGGTGCAAAACTCGGGCTGCCAGAAGTAACCTTGGGCATCATTCCCGGCGCCCAAGGCACCCAACGCCTGCCCCGCCTTGTGGGCTTGCCATTGGCCTTGGAAATGATTGTTTCTGGCAAGCCCATCACGGCCCCAAAAGCCCATCAGGCGGGCCTTGTGGACGATCTGGTGAAAGGCGACGCCGATGCCTTGCCCCGGGCCGCCATCGCTTATGCGGACAAGATCATAACAGACGGCACAGCGCCGCGCCGCCTGTCGCAGATGGAGGTGCCCCAAAACGGATCGGAAGCGGATCTGTTGGCCAAGGCGCGGGCAGACGCCACCAGGAAAATGCGCGGCGTGCTAGCGCCGCAAAAGGCCATTGATGCGTTGGAAGCGGCACTGACCCTGCCCTTTGAAGATGGCGCGGCCAAAGAACGGGCAATCCTTGGTGCCTGTATGGCAAGCCCACAATCCAAGGCCCTGCAACATGCCTTTTTCGCCGAACGCAAGGCCGCCCGCTTGCCAAAGCACGCCCAAAACGCCACGCCGCGCCCTTTCAACCAGATTGGCATTATCGGCGGCGGCACCATGGGTTGCGGTATTGCTTTGGCATGTCTTGGCGCAGGCCTTTATGTCACCATGATCGAGCGGGATGCAGATGCGTTGAAACGCGCCCAGAACAGCATCCATAAAAGCCTTGATGAAAATCTGGCGCGCGGACGCATTGATAAGGCCGCCCACACCACACAAGGGGCGCTGTTTTCCATCACAACGGATATGGCCGCCCTTTCAGAAGCCGACATCATCATCGAAGCGGTGTTTGAAAAGATGGAGGTGAAAAAATCCATTTTCCGCGACCTTGACAAGGTGGCGAAAAAGGGCGCGATACTGACCACCAATACCAGCTATCTGAATGTGGATGACATCGCTTCCGTCACCGGTCGTCCGGCCGATATTTTAGGCCTGCATTTCTTTTCACCGGCCAATATCATGAAACTTCTGGAAGTGGTGGAGGCCAAAAAAACCGCTCCGGACGTGCTGGCAACGGCCATGGTTCTGGCCAAGAAAATCCGCAAGATCGCGGTGATCGCCCGTGTGTGCCACGGCTTTATCGGCAACCGGATGCTGGAAGGTTATTTGCGTGAAGCGGGGCTGTTGATGCTGGAAGGCGCGACCCCACAGCAGATTGATAAAGCCATTCGCGATTTCGGCTATCCCATGGGGCCATTACAGATGATCGACATGGCGGGGATGGATATTGGCTATATGCTGCGCAAACAATTCCCCGCAAGCCGCTTTGATCCCAATGCTTACCGGGTGATGAACCGGCTGGTGGAAATGGACCGGAAGGGCCAGAAAACCGGTGCCGGAATCTATCGTTATGAAGCAGGCAATCGCACCCCTCTCCCCGATCCGGCTATCGATAAGATTACTGAAGAAGAGGCACAAAAGGCAGGCATCACACGGCGGACCATATCCGATGAGGAAATCGTTGATCGCTGCATCTTGTCTTTGGTGAATGAAGGGGCGCGTCTCTTGGAAGACCGCATCGCCATGCGCGCATCGGATATCGATGTGACCTATCTTTATGGCTATGGCTTTCCCCGTTGGCGTGGCGGCCCGATGTTTTATGCCAGCCAGCGCGGCCTTGACAAGATTTGCGACAGGATCAAACAGTTTGGAGAAACGGTGGGCACACGCTGGTGGACGCCCGCCCCCTTGCTTCAAAAACTGGCGCAAGAAGGCAAAACATTCACCGATTTCGACGCGGAATAAAAACCCCGCCCCAAGAAGGGCTTGCCTTTCCGGTGTCCTGATTGTTCCCTACACAAAGGGGCAATGGATCGGAAAGGCTGAACATCATGCGGTATCTTCCCTTGGCGCTGATTTTTCTGGGCGCTATAGCCTGCGCTGTTTTGGGATGGCTGCTCTCGCCCCATTGGCTATGGCCGTTGGTCGCATTGGGGCCTTTGATGCTTTTGGGGCTTTGGGATCTGCTGCAAAGGATCATTCCCTTTTGCGGCTTTATCCTGTCAGCGCCCATATCCGTTGGTTCTTTGAATGGCTGCGCCTTATCTGCGGGAATATCTGTTCATCGCCGATGATGAAGGCCGCCCTTTCAGCCATGACGAACGGGCGCTGGTTTATCAACGCTCAAAAAATATCGAAGCGCTGCAGGCTTTTGGCACCAAGATGGACCTCTATTCACCGAGCTATGAATGGATCAATCACGCCATCAATGCAAAGCATCCCGATCCGGACTGTTTCCGCGTGAATATCGGCGGAGAGGCTTGTAAAAAACCCTATAGCGCCTCACTTCTCAATATCTCGGCCATGAGCTTCGGATCTTTGGGGGCCCATGCAATCGAAGCGCTTAATCTTGGCGCGAAAATGGGCGAGTTTTACCACGATACCGGCGAAGGCGGGCTCTCCCCTTATCACCAGAAGCACGGGGGCGATCTGGTGTGGGAAATCGGCACCGGCTATTTTGGTTGCCGCACCAAAGACGGTCATTTCGATCCGCATGCCTTTGCAGAAAAGGCGCAAAACGATCAGGTAAAGATGATCGAGGTAAAGCTGAACCAAGGGGCCAAGCCCGGCCATGGCGGCGTGCTGCCCGGCCCCAAGGTCACGCCGGAAATCGCCCAGACACGCGGGGTGGAGCCTTGGAAAGAAGTGATTTCGCCGCCCAGCCACACAGCATTCGATACCCCCAAAAGCATGATGCACTGGCTGGCCCAATTGCGGGATTTATCGGGTGGGAAGCCGGTGGGATTCAAGCTGTGTCTGGGACATCGCTGGGAGTTTCTGGCGCTCACCAAAGCCATGTTGGAAACCGGCATCGCCCCGGATTTTATCGTTGTGGATGGGGCAGAAGGCGGAACCGGCGCCGCCCCCATAGAATTATCGGACCATGTGGGCACCCCCTTGCGCGAGGGGCTGGTTTTCGTGGTCAATACCCTGATCGGCACTGGCTTGCGCGATAAAATCCGCATCGGCGTTGCCGGAAAAATCACCAATGGGCATATGATGGCGGCCAATCTCGCCCTTGGGGCCGATTGGTGCAATGCCGCCAGAGGCTTCATGTTCTCTTTGGGTTGTGTCCAAACCCGAAAATGCCACACCGACCGCTGCCCCACCGGCATTGCAACACAAAATCACTGGCGACAGGCCGGACTTGTGGTCGCCGACAAAGGCCCGCGTTGCTATCAATTCCACAAGAACACCATCCATGCCCTTGCCCATTATGTAGCCTCCGCCGGGCTGGATCATCCGTCCCAGCTTCGCCCGCATCATTTGCGGGTACGGGTCAGTGAAAATCTCGTGAATTCCGCCGATAAGATTTACGATTTTATCGCGCCCAACAGCCTTCTCCATGCACCAAAGGACACACCTTATGCCCGTTGGTGGTCGATGGCCGATGCAAACAGCTTCGCACCGTGTTGTTAAGGGACACGCCTTAATCCTCGTCGGTGCGGCGCAGCACCATCAAGCGCACTTCCGTCATATCCTCGATGGCCCAAGTCAACCCTTCACGGCCAATGCCGCTGTCCTTCACCCCGCCATAGGGCATATGGTCCACCCGCCATGACGGCACATCATTGATGATCACACCCCCCACTTCCAGACGGTCCCAAGCCCGATGGGCGCGCAAAATATCGCGGGTAAACACACCCGCCTGCAGGCCATAAGGGCTGTCATTGGCGCGGGTCAAAGCCTCGTCAAAATCCGCAAATTCTTCCATAGCCGCCACCGGACCAAAGGCTTCCTTGCGATATAGATCACAGTCTTTGGGCAGGCTTTCCAGCAAGGTCGCATCTACCATCACACCGTCGCGCTTACCGCCCGCCAATATTTTAGCCCCGCCTTTTACCGCCGCATCAATCCATGATTTCAGCCGCTCGCCATCTCCTTTGGAAATCACCGGACCGATAAAGGTTTTTTCATCCCGCGGATCGCCCGCCACCAGATTCTTCACCTTGGAAACCAGTGCCTGGCGCAAATCCGCATAGATATCTTTGTGGGCAAGGATACGCTGCACGCTGATACAGCTTTGCCCCGATTGATAATAAGCACCAAAAACAATGCGCTCGGCGGCATCGGCAATATCCGCCGTTTCATCAACGATACAGGCGGCATTGCCACCCAGTTCCAGCACCACTTTCTTCTTGCCCGCCTGCCCTTTCAGCATCCACCCCACCTTGTCGGACCCTGTAAAGCTCAACAGCTTCAAGCGATCATCCTTCGTGAACGGGCCGGCATTTTCCACCATACAGGTGAGCACCGAAAACGCCCCCTTCGGAAGATCCGTTTCGGCCAGAATTTCACCGATAATCAGCGCACCGATGGGGGTTTTCTCAGCCGGTTTCAACACGAAGGGACAGCCCGCCGCAATGGCTGGAGCCACTTTATGGGCGGTGAGATTGAGAGGGAAATTGAATGGCGTAATCAGGGAAACAGGACCGATAGGCACCCGTTTGGTCATACCGAAATAGGCCGCCGCCCGCTCGTGATTATCAAGGGACAAAACCCGCCCTTCAATGCGTTCGGCTTCGGCTGCGGCCACCCGGAAGGTTTCAATAAGGCGCACCACTTCGCCTCTGGAATCCTTGATGGGTTTCCCCGCCTCGATACACAATGCCTCGGCCAGTTCTTCCGCCCGCTCCCGAAAGCGCGCCACACAATGCTCCAGAACAGCACGGCGCTGATAGCTTTTAAGGGCAGCCATGGCGGGGGCGGCATCATGGGCGGCCTGGATCGCCGCCTCGATTTCTCTGGGGCCAGCCAGCGCCACTTTCGTTGCCATCTTGCCGGAGTATTTATCCAGAACCTCCAGAGACTCATCCGTCATTACGGGCTCATTGGCGAGATAAAGGGGGTAGCTGTCTTTCAACATGACACGCTCCTATATGGTGATTTCAATCTCGCCCAGCCGTTTTGTCAAAAGCCTGTTTTCGCGGTAATCCACCGGCATCACCACCAAAGACGGCCCCTTATGCGCCAAGGCTTTATCCAGCGCCGGACGCAGATCGCGCGCATTTTTCACATATTGCCCTTGCCAGCCAAAAGCATTGGCCAAGGTCATCCAATCCGGATTGTTGAAGGAAAGGTCCGTATGCGTGCCAAATTCGTTTTCCTGTTTCCATGAAATCAGCCCATAGCCACCATCTTCCCACACCAGCATGGTCAGATCGCAATCCAGCCGCCGCGCGGTTTCCATTTCCTGCACATTCATCATGAAATCACCGTCCCCTGCGATGCCGAGCACCTTGCGGTCTTTTTGGATCAGGGAGGCGGCAATGGCCCCGGGCAAAGGCAGACCCATAGAACAAAAGCCATTGGGAATAATGCAGCTATTGGGTTCATTGCACTGGTAGTAACGGCCGATCCACATTTTGTGCGCCCCCACACCCGATAGCAAAAGATCATTGGGGCCCAAGGCTTCCCGCACATCCCACAGGGCTTTTTGCGGGCGAATACAGCCTTCGGTATCATCATCTTTATGAACGGCGAAATCATCGAGCATTTTGGCCCGCATATGGCGCTGCAAGCTGAAATCATGATCGCCGGGACCATCGCGGGCAACCCGCTCATTGAGCATCCACAAGGCATGGGCCAGATCGCCCACACATTCCACACGCGGATGATAATGGATATCGATCTCGGCAGGCAGGAAATCCAGATGGACAATACATTTGTCCCCATCGGGGTTCCATAAGCGCGGCGGATATTCCACCAGATCATAACCCAGCGTAATCACCAGATCCGCCTCTTCAATGGCAAAGGAAGGATAATCCTTTTGCTGCAAGCCAATGGTGAACAGGCAGTGCTCTGCATCCCGATCCACCGCGCCCTTGGCCATAAACGTAGAGAGCACGCCAATGCCGGTGGCCTCGCAAAACTGACGCAACTGCTTGGAGGCGCGTTTGCGGATGGTACCATTCCCCGCAATGATGATGGGGTGCTTGGCGGCGCGGATCAGTCTCCACGCATTGTCCATGATCTTGTCATCGGGGGCCGGACGGCGGAACCGGCGCGGCTCCATGGGCTTGCAACCCTCGCCCGCCTCACGCTTGGCCATATCCTCGGCCAGTTCGATAAGCACCGCACCGGGCTTTTCGCCGCGCGCCATGCGCACCGCCTTACGCACCATTTCGGGAATATTATCGGGATGCTGCACCGACACGGCCCATTTGGTCACCGGTTCATACATATCCACCACATCCATCACCTGATGGCTTTCCTTATGCTGGCGGGTGGTGGCGGCCTGCCCTGTCAGCACCAGCATAGGCGCACGGTCCATATTGCCATCTGCAACGCCCGTGATCAGATTGGTGGCACCCGGGCCCAATGTCCCCAAGCAGCCAGCAGGATTGCCTGTCAGCCGCCCATAAACCTCTGCCATGAATGCCGCGCCCTGTTCATGGCGGGTGAGCACAAAGCGGATCGAGCTATTGCGCAGGCTCATCATAAAATCGGCATTTTCCTCGCCGGGGACACCGAAAATCAGTTCGATCCCTTCCCGCTCCAGACATTTCACATGAAGATCGGATGCTTTCATCAGCCAGGCCTTTTTCCAAAATTCACGCCAGAGCGAGGAAGCGCGTATCATCCGGCATAAAAATACGATTTTCAACCGTTGATAAAATTTGGAAAAAGCCCATCCGGCAGCCCCAACGCGCCACCCCATGCACATCCGCAAGCAGCAAAAAGAAAAGCAGACAAAGAATTAACCGCAGAAGCTAGCGCAGCTTCAACCCAAGCTTACTTCAAACCAGCATTAATGACGTGAAATGGCCGGCCCGGGTCAAACAGTGATTGTTGGTAGCGGAGGAGGGACTTGAACCCCCGACACCCGGATTATGATTCCGGTGCTCTAACCAGCTGAGCTACTCCGCCCCGATCTGCATCGGCTTGCACATGATGGCACAGCCAACGCGCCCCCTTGAGGGCGTTACCGAACAGGCGCGCTCATATAGTGAAGTCCTGGGGCCTGCGTCAAGACCTTAACTGAGGGAAATTTACACCCAAACAAGAAAACCGTTGCGGGCCTTTACACCTGCAACGGCATCGCATTTCATCGCTCAACGATAATGGTTGCACGGTACGGTGCGATAAAACCACGCGCCTCGATAAGCATCATAGATCCGTTGCTTGTGGCCATGGGCATGCGCCACATGCCGCCCGTGATGAGGAGCCGAGACATAATACCCACGGGCAGACGAACGCCGTTGGTCATATTTTGCCCCATGCGGATCTTTATGCCCCCGCCCCGCATGCACAGGGTGGTTGCGCCGGTTCTTGCTATATTTCCTGGCTTTCTTATGGGCCTTTTTCTTCGCTTTATAAGCCCGCTTTTCCGCCTTGTGCTGCGCCTTGCTATAAGAATAGGCGGAAGAGCGCTCTTTATAAGCCGTGCGGTGATAACCGGCTTGTCCGCCCTTTATGCTTACCCGTTCGCTATGGCTTTGGCTTGGCCCCGCATATGCTGTGCTTGCTTGCAGCCCTACCAAAGCCGGAAAAGCGAAAAGCCCGGCCACAAAAACGCTTTTTTTGAAAACACCCCGGATGCTTGCTGAATGTGTCATTGCCCGTCTCCTGTTGTTCTCGGCGATCTCCATGAGACACACAATGGCGGACCGGCGCTGAACCGGTTCTGAAGCTGCGCGTTATCTGATGTTCATCTTCAACGGCTCTTGCTCTTGAACGCATGCGCTTTTATAAGCCTCCGGCGAGGATCAGGACGCAAAATGACACATGAACCAAAGCCTGAGCGCGAGCCATATCTTCGGGCGATGATCGATCCGCCCGGCGGCGACCCGTTCCCCCACCGCCATCTTCTTGGAATTGAAGGGCTGGCCCCGGAACAGATTCAATATCTTCTGGATATTGCCCAAGGTTATGCCGACGCCCAAAGAAAGCGCCAGCATCAGCATACGCCTTTACGCGGATTAACGCAGATCAATCTGTTTTTCGAATCGTCCACCCGCACTTTGATGTCTTTTGAAATCGCCGGAAAGCGATTGGGGATGGACACCGTGTCTTTTTCAGTGGGCGCGTCTTCCATCAAAAAAGGGGAAACCCTGCTGGATACGGCCCAAACACTGAACGCCATGCGGCCCGATGTTCTGGTGGTCCGCCATGCTCAGTCCGGAGCGGTGTCGCTATTGTCGCAAAAGGTCAATTGTGCGGTCATCAATGCCGGAGACGGCCGCCACGAACACCCTACGCAAGCGCTTTTGGATGCGCTCACCATTCGCCGCCGCAAAGGCCGCATACACGGGCTGACCATTGCCATTTGTGGCGATATCACCCATTCCCGCGTGGCCCGTTCCAATATCCATCTGCTTAATGCCATGGGGGCGCGGGTGCGCGTGGTGGCCCCGCCAACGCTGATCCCGCAAGCCTGCGAACGCTTGGGTGTCGAAGTGCATAATCAAATGAGCGAAGGCCTGCACGATTGCGATGTGGTGATGATGCTGCGCTTGCAAAAAGAGCGTATGCAAGGGGCCTTCGTTCCCAGCGAGCGAGAGTTTTTCCATTTCTACGGCCTGACAAAAACCAAGCTGAAAGTCGCCAAGCCCGATGTTTTGGTGATGCATCCCGGCCCCATGAACCGGGGCGTGGAAATCGCCACATCGGTCGCTGACGATCTCCAACATTCCGCCATCGAGGAACAGGTGGAAATGGGCGTGGCGGTGCGCATGGGGTGCATGGATGTGCTCACCCGCCATCTGCGCGGTGGTTGCGATGAAGGGGACGCCCGATGAGTCGCACCGCCTATGTGAATGCCCGCCTGATGGACCCGTCCTGTGGCCGCGACGAAACCGGATCGCTTTTGGTGGTGGATGGTTATATCGACGCCATTGGTGCCGATCTTCCTATCCCGCCCGAAACCGAGATCATCGATTGCAAAGGCCAAATTCTGGCACCGGGCCTTGTGGATATGCACAGCTTCCAGCCGGATTTTAACGCCGCCGCTGCCGGAGGGATCACCCGCCTTGTCTTGATACCCGACCAATCGGTCCCGCTTGATGATGCCGCAAAAATCGCCCAAGTGGCGCACAGTGGCAGCAATGGTGTCATGGTACATCCGCTGGGCGCGGCAACGAAAGGCTTGCAAGGAAGCTCCATGGCGGAACTGGGCCTGATGAGCGAGGCCGGCGCTGTCGGATTCGGGGACGGGCGACGGGCCATTGCCGATTCGCAAATGATGCGCCGCCTTTTGGAATATGCCCGCCTGTTCAACCGCCCCATCATACAGCATGCACAAGATCCGTCTTTGGCGAAAAACGGCGTGATGACCGAAGGCGAAACCGCCACCCGTTTGGGACTTGCGGGCATTCCTGCCGTCGCCGAAGTGATGATGATCGAACGCGATGCACGCCTTGTGGAGCTGACTGGCGGGCGACTGCACCATGCGCAGATTTCCACCGCCGCAAGTCTGGATGCGATCCGGCGGAATAAAGCGCGGGAATTGCCCATGAGTTGCGGAGTGTCGCCACAGCATTTCATTCTCAATGAAACCGCCGTTGCCGATTACCGCACCTTTGCCAAGCTGTCGCCGCCCTTACGCTCGGAAGCAGACCGTGCGGCCATCGTTGAAGCAATCCGCGAAGGGCTGATCGATGTGATCTGCTCGGCCCATGATCCGCAGGATCAGGAAAACAAGCGCCTGCCCTTTGCCGAAGCAGCGCATGGGGCGGTGGGATACCAAACCCTGCTGGCCTTGAGCCTGTCGCTTTATCATGGCTATGATGTGGACCTGATGCAGATTCTGGCCATGTTGAGCACCAATCCCGCACGTATTTTAGGGCTGGATGCAGGAACATTGGCCCCCGGTGCCCGTGCCGATTTCATCCTGTTCGATCTCAACCGTCCTTGGCGCATCAATCCCGAAGACTTTTTATCGGAAACCCAAAATACCCCGTTTGAGGGCCAACCGGTTCAAGGCACGCTTTCACGCACGGTGATCGCCGGCGAAACCGTTTTTATGGGAGGCAAGCCATGAGCGATCCGACAGTCCACAGCCTATTGGCCCTTGTTCTGGGCTATTTGCTGGGATCTATCCCTTTTGGTCTGGTGCTTTCCAAAGCGGCCGGATTGGGCGATGTGCGCAAAATCGGATCGGGCAATATCGGCGCCACCAATGTTTTGCGCACCGGAAACAAGCCCATTGCATTGGCCACATTGCTTCTGGATGGTGGCAAAGGAGCCTTGGCTTATCTGATCGCTTTGAAATTGGCCCCCGATGTTGCCCCGCTGGCGGGGGCCGCGGCCTTTCTTGGCCATCTCTATCCCGTTTATCTGGGCTTCAAGGGCGGCAAGGGCGTGGCCACATTCGGCGGCCTTTTATGCGCTTTGGCATGGCCTGTGGGGCTGCTTTGGGGGAGCACATGGCTTATTGTGCTGGCCTTGTTCCGCATGTCGTCCCTTGCGGGGCTTATGTCTGCAGCGCTGTCTCCCTTTTATGCATGGATATTTGCCGATAGTCCCACGGTTATTCTGACCGGCGCCTTGGCCATTGCGATCTTCATAAAGCATGAGGCCAATATCCGCCGTATCCTTGCAGGAACAGAGCCCCGGATCGGCAAAAAAGACAAAACCGACACATCCGAATCCTGATGGAAATCTTTTCTTACTCGGAGATTTTCCCGAAAATATTCAACTTTTAATTGACCATCGCCGCTGCCATGAAGACCATGCTGGCATGAACACACAGCCTCCCCTGCCCTTTGGCCCCGGATCAACCGTGCCCGCTTTGAATAGTGCGGAAAAAATCGCCCGTATGCGCCTGATTCGCACCGAAAGCATTGGGCCAACCACATTTCGCGCCCTGATTTCGCAATTCGGAACGGCGGCGAAGGCCATCGAAGCCATCCCCGATCTGGCCCGTAGAGGTGGCCGGAAAAAGCCGCTCAGCATCCCGTCCAAATCCGTGATCGAAAAAGAACTGGCGCGGATCGATGCCTTTGGTGCCACGGCCCTCATTTTAGGGGATTGCGATTATCCCGCACGCCTTGCCGCCACCGAAGATGCCCCGCCGGTCTTGATCGCCAAAGGCGCACGCCATCTGGCAGACCAGCCCACCATCGGCATTGTGGGGGCGCGCAATGCCAGCAGCATTGGCCGCCAACAAGCTATAAAGTTGCCAAAGATCTGGCCGAAGCCGGTGTGGCAGTGGTGTCGGGTTTGGCGCGGGGCGTGGATACCGCTGCCCATCAAGGTGCTCTTATGGGCGGCACCATTGCCGTGGTGGCAGGGGGGCTGGATATCTATTATCCGCGCGAAAATGAAGAACTGCAAAAATCTATTTCGGAACAAGGGCTTCTGGTCAGCGACGAACCTTTGGGCGTGCAGCCGCAAGCCCGCCACTTCCCCAAGCGCAACCGGATCATTTCCGGCCTGTCCCTTGGAATATTGGTGGTGGAAGCCGCGCAAAGATCAGGCTCCTTGATCACCGCACGTTTGGCGGGCGAACAGGGCCGCGAGGTGTTTGCCATCCCCGGCTCACCGCTGGACCCACGGGCAAAAGGGGCCAATACCTTGATTAAATCCGGCGCCACTTTGGTGGAAAGTTCAGCCGATATTCTGGATGCCCTGGCCAGCCTGCAAACCCCTCTGGCCGAGCCGGAAGGGCCCGCATATGGCCGACAAAGCCTGCCCGTCACCGAAGACATTTCCGCACAGGACCGACAGACATTGCGCGATCTTTTATCCCCGACACCAACCCGCATAGATGATCTGGCCCGCGATGCAGGGCTTGACATTGGCATCGTTTTAACCGCGCTTTTAGAGCTTGAGCTGGCAGGCACCGTGGAACGCTTGCCCGGTTCAAAAGTCGCTCTTTGCGGCACGAGCTTTTAACACTGCTTATTGACAGCAGCCCAACACGCCTTTAGCTCCTGCCCCCATAAGAGTAAGGCCGAAACCGACGGAAAGCACAATATGGATGTCGTTATCGTCGAGTCGCCCGCCAAGGCAAAAACGATCAACAAATATCTTGGCAGCAATTTCAAGGTTCTCGCGTCCTATGGGCATGTACGCGACCTTCCGTCAAAGGACGGGTCGGTGCTCCCTGACGAGGATTTCGCCATGCAATGGGAAGTGGAGCGCGCGTCGCAAAAGCGCCTCACCGAAATTGCCGCTGCCGTAAAAGGGGCTGACCATCTGTATCTGGCCACTGACCCCGACCGCGAAGGTGAGGCCATTTCCTGGCATGTTCTGGATGTTTTAAAGAAAAAACGCGTTCTAAAAGACGTGACGGTAAAGCGCGTGGTGTTCAACGAAATCACCAAACGCGCGGTTCAGGCGGGGATCAATGCGCCCCGCGATATCGATCAGGAACTGGTGGATGCCTATCTGGCGCGCCGGGCGCTGGATTATCTGGTGGGCTTTACCTTGTCGCCGGTCTTGTGGCGCAAATTGCCCGGTGCACGCTCCGCAGGGCGAGTGCAATCGGTGGCGCTGCGGCTGATCTGCGAGCGGGAACTGCAGATCGAACAATTTGTCCCCCGCGAATATTGGACCGTCGAAACCGCCGTAAAAACGCTGGCGGGCAATGGCTTTACGGCCCGGCTGGTAACATTGGACGGGGAAAAGCTCGATCGCTACAGCCTTGGCGATGAACAAAGCGCCATGCGCGCCGTTGAGGCCATCAAAAGCCGCGACTTCTCTGTGTCATCGGTGGAGAAAAAACCCGGCAAGCGCCATCCGCAGCCGCCGTTCACCACCTCCACATTGCAACAGGAAGCGGCGCGCAAACTGGGATTTGGTGCCTCGCGCACCATGCGGTTGGCACAAACGCTTTATGAAGGCAAAACCGTGGGCGGCGAAACCACCGGTTTGATCACCTATATGCGAACCGACGGGGTTTCCATTGCCGCCGAAGCCATTGCCAGCGCCCGCCAAACCATTGCCGCCCGCTATGGCGAGGCATATCTGCCCAATGCGCCCCGGGCCTATAAATCCAAAGCGAAAAACGCTCAGGAAGCCCATGAGGCCATCCGCCCCACCGACCCCGGCTTGCTGCCGCAAAAACTGCGGGCGGCCCTGAATGATGACGAATATAAACTCTATGAACTGATCTGGAAGCGCACGCTGGCCAGCCAGATGCAAAGCGCCGATGTGGAACGCACCAGCATAGATCTGACGTCGCGCTCCGGCGATGTGGGCTTGCGCGCCACCGGCACCGTGATCACCTTCGATGGCTTTTTGACGCTGTATCAAGAAGGCCGCGACGATGAAGAAGATGAAGCCGAAGCCCGCCTGCCCCGCGTAGAGGAAGGCGAGGATGTGACCGCGGAAAAGGTCAATCCGGCCCAGCATTTCACCGAACCGCCACCCCGCTTTACCGAAGCCAGCCTTGTGAAAAAGCTGGAAGAACTGGGGATCGGGCGTCCGTCTACCTATGCCTCGATTCTGGAAGTGCTGGCGGCCCGCAATTATGTGCGTCTGGAGAAAAAGCGCTTCATTCCCGATGATAAAGGGCGGCTGGTCACGGCCTTCCTTGAAAGCTTTTTCGCACGCTATGTGGAATATGATTTCACCGCCAAGCTGGAAGATCAGCTGGATGATATTTCCGCGGGGGAAGCCGATTGGAAAGCGGTTCTGCGTGCGTTCTGGAGTGAATTCAAGCCGCGCACCGAAGATGTTCTGGCCATCCGCAACACGGATATTCTGGAAAAGCTGAACGATTTTCTTGGCCCTTATATCTTCAAATCCACGGATGGAGAAACCGACCCGCGCAAATGTCCGTCTTGTGAAGATGGCCGCCTGTCTTTGAAAACAGGGAAGTTCGGCGCCTTTATCGGCTGCTCCAATTATCCGGACTGCCGCTATACCCGACAATTCTCGGAAAGCGGCGCGGATGCCGGTGCCACAGCGGCGGCAGACGGACCAAAAATATTGGGAACCGACCCTGAAAGCGGCGAAGAGATCACCTTGCGTTCAGGCCGTTTCGGGGCCTATTTGCAACGCGGAGAAGCGGTGGAAAAAGGTGAAAAGCCGCCCCGCGCTTCGATCCCGCGCGATATGTCCGCCGATGATATAGACCTCCCCACCGCTTTGAAGCTGCTGTCCCTTCCCCGCGAAGTGGGCAAGCATCCCGAAAGCGGCCAGCCGATCATCGCCAATATCGGACGCTATGGTCCTTATGTTCAGCATGAAAAAAGCTATGGAAAGCTCAGTTCCACCGAAGAGGTGTTTACTGTCGGCATGAACAGGGCCATCGCTGCTCTGGCGGAAAATGCCAAAGGCCGGACCGCGGCAAAAGCTGAGCTAAAAGCCCTTGGCGATCACCCCGAGACGGGCAAGCCAATCCGTGTTATGGACGGTCGTTATGGTCCTTATGTGAACCATCAAAAGACAAATGCAACCCTGCCCAAAGACGCGGACCCGCAAGCGCTGACATTGGATGAAGCGCTGGCACTATTGGCGGCAAAGGAAGCCAAAGGGGGCAAGCCCGCCGCGAAAAAAACGGCAGCAAAGAAGAAACCGGCGGCGAAAAAAACAACAACGAAGAAAGCAACTGCCGCCAAGAAACCCGCTGCAAAAGCCGCAGGCTCTGCAAAGAAAGCTCCCGCGAAAAGCAGCAAAACGCAAAAAAAGGCCGTCCCTGAAAAAACCTGAAAAATGGGCAGCCTTGTTTAGAAAGAGACGACGTGAGCAAGGCCCCGACCGACCGAAAATCGACCCTTCCATCAAAGGCAGACATTCTGCAGTTTTTGGAAAGCAGCGACGAAAAGATCACCAAGCGGGAAATCGCCCGCGCCTTTTCGGTGAAGGGGTCTGATCGCATTGAATTGAAACACCGCCTGCGCGAAATGGTGGAAGACGGTGTGATCGAGCGCGATTCTTCAAAAACCTTGCGTCCTGCGGGGCGGCTGCCCAGCGTGACCGTGGTGGACATCACCGGCCCCGATGCCTTTGGCGATGTGCTGGCCCGGCCAGCCAACTGGCACAGTGATGCGCCTGTCCCAAAAATCTATCTCTCCGACGGCAAGATGCGCGGCAAAACCAGAGCCTTGGGCCGTGGAGACCGCGCTTTGGTACGGCTCACGCTTTTGGAAGACCAGCAAAGCTATAGCGCCAGTATCATCAAGGTTCTGGAAGGCTCGACCAAGCAAATGCTGGGTGTTTTCCACGGCAGTGATCTGGGCGGGCGCGTGGTGCCCATTGATAAAAAGGCCCGCGATGAATTGCTGATTGATCAAGGCGATGTGGCCGGCGCGCTGGATGGTGAGCTGGTGACCGCGGATTTGCTGCCACGCCGCCACGACCAGCAAAGGGGCCTGAAGCCCGCCCGCATCGTGGAACGGCATGGTGATGTATCGCAAACAAAGCAAATCTCGCTGATTGCTATCCATCAATACGATCTGCCGACGGAATTTTCCAAAGAAGCTCTGGCCGAAGCCCGAGCGGCCCGCCCTGCCCCTTTTGATGGCCGCGAAGATTTGCGGGATATCCCGCTGATCACCATCGACCCTTCGGATGCCCGCGACCATGATGACGCGGTATTTGCCGAGCCGGATACAGACACGGCCAATCCGGGCGGCTGGCATGTGATCGTAGCCATTGCCGATGTGGCCTATTATGTGCGCCCCAATAGCGCTTTGGATCGGGATGCCCGCCTGCGCGGCAATTCCGCCTATTTCCCTGACCGGGTTGTGCCCATGCTGCCCGAAGAACTGTCAACGGATCTGTGTTCCTTGAGGCCCGGTGAGGACCGCCCCTGCATGGCGGTGCATATGTGGTTTGATGCGCATGGGCAAAAGCTGCGCCACCGCTTTGTGCGCGGCGTGATGCGCTCTGCCGCCAATATTTCCTATGAAGAAGTGCAAGGCGCAATGGATGGCAATCCATCCTCCAAAGCGGCCCCTTTGCTGGATCTTGTCCTGAAGCCGCTTTATGCCGCCCATGATGCCATCACCGAAGCCCGGGATGAGCGTTCCCCCCTGGAAATCCAATCGGACGAAAAGAAGATCCTGTTGGACAAAGATGGGGAGATTGCCGAGATCGTGCCCCGCGTGCCGCTGCGTGCCCATCGGGTGATCGAAGATCTGATGGTCTGGGCCAATGTATGTGCCGCCGAAACGCTGGAGCAAAAGCGTATGGCCTGCATGTACCGCGTGCATGAAGAACCGGCCATGGACAAGGTGGAAGCCCTGCGCGACTTCCTTGGCACATTGGATTATAAGCTGGCCCGTTCCCAAATCCTAAGCCCGCGCATGTTCAATAAGGTATTGGAAAAATTCCGCGATACCCCCCATGCCATATTGATCAATCAAGTGGTGCTGCGCTCTCAAACCCAAGCCTATTACAGCCCTGAAAACAAAGGCCATTTCGGCCTTGCCCTTACGCGCTATGCACATTTCACCTCGCCGATCCGGCGCTATGCCGATCTATTGGTGCATCGCGGGCTTATTCGCGCGCTTGGCTTTGGCGATGATGGCCTGCACGATAGTGAAGTCGATGCGATGGGGGACTTGGGAGAGGCCATTTCCCAAACCGAACGCCGCGCCATGGCAGCGGAGCGCGATAGTGTGGACCGTTATCTGGCCGCCTTCCTCGCAGGGCGTATCGGGCACAGCTTCAAAGGCCGCATTTCCGGCGTCACCCGTTTTGGCCTGTTTGTCACCCTGATGCCTTCGGGCGGCGACGGGCTGGTTCCCGTCTCCACCATGGGCTCGGATTTCTACCAATATGAAGAACATCAACATGCTTTGGTGGGGCAACGCCATGGTCAGATTTACCGGCTCGGCGATGTGGTGGATGTGCGGCTTTCTGAAGCGCAACCCATCTCTGGCGGGCTGAAACTGGAACTGGTGAACGAACCGAACCGCAACGGCAAGCCATCATCCGGGCGCCCCTATAAAAAGCACAGCGCAGGGCCACATAAACCCGGTACTGCACCAAAGGCTGGCCGCGACAAGGCTAAAAGAAAACCGGGAGGTAAAGGCAAAGCCAAGCCCGGGCGGCACCGGAAATCGGCCCAATAAAAAAGTTCCAGCCAAACTTTTTAGAGTGTTTCAAAATGGGAAATTCCTGTCTGAATCTTTGACAATTTCTCAGGAACTTTGCGGCACAATAAAATAAAACTCAGTAAAATCAAAAGGAAACAGCATTTGGCATAAAAAATGCTGACATAGATTCAAATTGCTATAATTTATATGAGCAATATGACCATAGGATATCCCATGAGACCCATTCTTTTTTTGATCAGCCTTGTCACGCTTTTCACAGCTTCTCTGGAAGCGAAAGCGACGCCAATTCACTATGACGAGGCCATCGACGGGCTTTTGCGCTTCAATGCCCCCCTGACCATGGGTGTGGGAACCAATGTGGTTGAGGGACGCGGCTGCTGGATAGAACGCGGCTTCAGCCCCTGCCTGAAGGTAAATGATTTTTCCTTTGAAATCGCCGAAGGCACACAGCTTGTGGGCTATCGTTTTATTCTTGAAGATTTGTCTGTTATTGGCCCCATACTTTATTGGGAAAGCACCTCCTTTCTTCAGGATATTTCCACAGGCGCCATCCTTGCTGGCCCTCGTGCAAACTGGCTTGGGGGCACAGCCACACATGCTTTCACCGACATTGTGCTTGGCCCCGGCACCTATCGGTCACTCTGGAATATGGCCCGCCTAGGCTTTGGTGGCGTGTGGGACTTCCGGATTGAACTCGATGTGGTGTCCACCAATCTGGTCGCCGTTGCGGAACCCCAAACCCTTGCCCTGTTCCTGATCTGCCTTATGGGCCTTACCGGTCTTGTGGTCATGAACAAGCGAGAGCGTGTGAAAGTCTGAACCAAGATCAGTCGACAAGCACTCCCATAGAAAAAGCCTGCGGTGATCACTCGCCGCAGGCTTTTTATGTGATGGCTATAAAGGTTATTCCGCAGCAGAAGCCGCCTCTGTCACCGGCGGCAAATTCAACGCGTCCACCACCCGGCGCAGTTCATTCCGCGCCGCCACTTGACTCATGGTCAGCGATTGGCTCACGCCTAGCCCCGCGGTTTTTTTCAAATCCACCAGCGTCAGGCCCTTCAAAAACAATTCGCGATAAATCACCCGCTCATTCAGGCCGGGGATAAAGCGAAAGCCAACCCGTTTTGCCAAAGCCGCCAACACCTTTTCTACACGCGCCTTATTGCGGGCGTTCAAGGAAGAAACGCGGTTGCGCATCACGATCCAGTCGATTTGCGAGCGGTCCGCAATGGCCCGGTGCTTGCGCGCCTCCCAAACCATTTCCGCATAATGGCTGGGGCCTTCGATCTCATAGCTAGTGCTGTTCACGCGGGCCAAAAGGTCCAGATCGACAAAGCTGTCGTTCAAAGGCGTCACGATGGTATCGGCCTGCGCATGGGCCAAGCGAGCCAGATTGGTATCGCTGCCCGGAGAATCGATCACCACCACATCGCACGAGGATCGCAATTCCGAAAGGGCCGCCATCAGGCGCTCTTTTTCTTCCGCTTTGGCCGCATCAACCAAATTCAATTCCGACCGGGCGATGGTATGCACCACAGGCACCTCGAGAGAAACCGAATTGTCCGCAATGAAGCGGCTGCGATTCTCCAGATAACGCGACAGGCTGCGCTGACGGGAATCCAGATCAATCGCCGCCACACGCCGCCCCTGAGCCGCCAGAGCCATCAGCAAATGCATCGCCGTTGTGGATTTCCCCGATCCGCCCTTTTCATTCCCAAGCACAAGGATATGGGCCCCGCGTTTCAAGGGCCGTCCCTGCCCGTTCGTCATATTTTGCACGCAAATTTCTCCGAATTGCCGCGTTTCGGCCTCTTTGTTACCAGATCTTGCAAGGCTGTCCATCCTGCTTTCAATATCTGCCGGGTCATCTTGTGAAACATTGACAGCCCCCGGTCATTCCCGTCATGTGACAACCGATAGAAACGGTCAATGAGCCTTATATATGCGCAAACTCTTTCTTTTCTTAACACCAGCCCTGCTTTTTGTTGCCATTCTTGCGATGGCCGTTTTTCAGGGAAATATGGCACGGGAACGGGCGTTTTCAGCTGACCGGGTGGTCTATGCACGCCATCTTCCCCCGCCGGATGCTCTTGACCAGCTTTATCAAAAACTTGGATATCGCTTGCCTGATGTCCGAAAAGGTACCCACGCCGTTCCCCGCATATTTTTCGCGTCTTTGCCCGATGGATTGCAAGACATCCCCCGCGCCACCGACCGCAAACGGGCTTTTATTGCCACTATGCTGCCACTGATCTTGCGGGTGAATGAACTGGTTCTGGAAGACCGGAAGCGGCTTTTATCCCTTATGGAGCAAAGGACAAAAGGAGCACGCCTGAGCACACTCAACAAACGCTGGCTGCATCGGCTTGCGCGTAACTATGGGTTGGGAGCAGACTTTAAAATCAGGGACGACAGCCTGAAGCGTCTGGAAAAACGGGTGGATATTGTCCCGCCGTCCCTGGCCTTGGCACAGGCAGCCATCGAAAGCGGCTGGGGCACATCGCGCTTTGCCCAAACCGGCAATGCCCTTTATGGCCAATGGACATGGAATGACGAAGACAACGGCATTGTTCCCACCCGCCGGGGAAGCGGCAAAACCCACCGGATCAAAGCCTTTGACTTCCTGATCGATTCGGTGCGTGGCTATATAGGCAATATCAACCGCAACCGCGCCTATACGCACCTTCGGACCATCCGCCAAAAGTTGCGGGCCAATAACCAACCGGTAACAGGACGCCCCCTTACCCCCGGATTGATCCAGTATTCCGAACGACGGGAAGCTTATGTGCAGGATCTACAATCCATCATTTCCGGCAACCGGTTAGAAGATTTCGATGCCGCCCGTCTGGCTGTCCGGTCCACCACATGGGGAAAACGCCCAAGCCCCTTGCACAAAAGAAGCTCTAAGCCATGATCGCACCACAAAGAGATCGCTTCGACCTGCCCAGAGAGCTGTGCTATCTCAATGCCGCTTATATGACACCGGCACCGAAAGCCTTTGCCGCCACCAATGATCGCACCGCCGCCCTTCGGCAACAGCCATGGCAGGTGACACCGCAAGATTTCTTCACCCAAAGCGAAGAGGTGCGTGCGCTGGCCGCACGGATAATGGCCTGCGACAGCGATTCGGTCGCCCTTGTCCCCTCTGCAAGCTATGCCGTGGCAACGGCGGCGCGCAATTTAACGCCGGAAAAAGGCTCGGTCATCCTGACATTGGCCGAGGAATTTCCCTCAAATTATTATGGTTGGACGCGGCTTGCTGCCGAACATGGGGCAACCGTTCTTGCCGTTCCCGGCCCTGCGGAACAGGATTGGACAGCCGCACTTTTAGACCAGATCGACCGATTGGGGTCGCAGATATCCTTGGTGGCGATTCCCCATGTGCATTGGTCAACCGGCGCAATGCTGGATCTTGTGGCCATCCGCAAAGCAACCCGTGCGGTGGGCGCGGCTTTGTTTCTCGATCTGACCCAATCCTTGGGCGCACTTCCGGTATCCTTGGCGGAAATCGACCCGGATTTTGCCGTGGCAGCGGGCTATAAATGGCTCTTTGGCCTTATGCACTGGGTTATATGTATGTAAGCCCGCGCTGGCGGGACGGGCGTCCTTTGGAAGAAAACTGGATCTTGCGCGCCGGATCACAAGATTTCAGCCGCCTTGTGGATTATCAGGATTCTTACCAACCCGGATCGCGGCGCTTTGATATGGGCGAACGGTCAAATTTCCAGTTGATGCCCTTGGCACGCGATGCCTTGCAGATGATTCTGGATTGGAAGATCGAGCCATCGCCGAAAGTCTGTCCGCATTGAACCACCGCTTGGTGGATCATCTTCTTGATGCGGGATATGCCGTTACTCCCGAAAGCTGGCGCAGCCCCATATGATCGCGGCCCGCCATCCCCATAAAGCCGCAGCAGACGTGGCCGCAGATTGGAAAAGCCGAAATGTCTATGTCAGCGCGCGCGGCGATTGGCTGCGAATTGCCCCGCATCTCTGGATTGACGAGCATGATGAACAGTGCTTCCTTACAGCAATAAAACAAGAATAATCCGTAATTATGTTTAATTGCAATAACAACTTAAAGGCAATTATTCCGTGTAAACGTATGATCTGGCCCTTTTTCGCCTCATTTTAACATTATAAGTTATGGAATCTTCGTGAAGAGTTGTTTATCATAAGGTTTATGGTCAACTTTGCTTGTGCTTGACATGAGCGCGCGACAAGCGCTTCGCGGTTTATGCTTATAAAATGGGGCGTATGTTTTGACATTAAAAAAACGATTTTCACTCGTCTTGCTCGCCATCACGACAGCCTATATTGCTCCGGCAAGCGCCGTGAATAAAGCTCCGGAAAAAACAACGCTGACCTATGCTATTGATCGCAAAGGGTCTGAAATCGGCACCCACAGTGTTTCTTATGACTTCACCAATGATAATGGCGTTTCCGTCGATATCGAAGCCCGGATACGTGTGAAAATGGCCTTTATCACGGTCTTTAAAATGGACCATAAGGCGCAGGAAATCTGGCGGAACGGGCAGCTTGTCGAAATGACCAGCAAAACCCGCCGCAACAATGACCGTGAAGAAGTCGCGCTTGAGGCGACAGACGGTCATTATATGCTCATCACCGATGAGGCGACCCAAACCGCGCCTTTGGATCTGGTCCCCAGCAGCTTCACAAAAACAGATTTCTGGATCGACGAGGGACAGAAGGATTTCATGCTGCTCGACACCCTGACCGGCCTGATGCGCCCGTCCCGCCTGGAATGTCATGATCGGGTAAAGGTGGAATTGAATGGCCAGATTCAGGATGCGCGTTATTACCGCATCATCAATCTGGAAAAAGACGCCTTGAGCCATGAATTCTGGATTGATGATGATGGCTATCTGATCAAGGCCCATCTTCTAACGAAGGATGGCGAGTCTCTTTTTTACCGCTTCAAAGATGGAGTGGACGGCAAGGCCGCCTGATCCCGAAGCACAGCGTTTTTTTTATGAAACGCCCATATTCAGGGGGAGCTTTGATGACAAATCGGCACGCCCCTTTCGATCAGATTGCTACCCCAAAGGTCATGTGTCTTAGCTGCCCGGCCCGCCAGAGTTTTCTCTGTTCCGGGCTAGACGATCACCAGCTTCAACATCTGGCCGCACGGGCCTCTCGCTTTGAATTGATGCGGGGGAAAAACCTGATCCTTGAAGGCGACCCCTCCGACAATGTGTATAATATCATCAGCGGGGACGTTGCTGTGTCCCGCGTGTCCGCCGACGGACGACGGCAAATTCTGGGCTTTTTATCAAAGGGCGATTTTGTCGGTTTAACCTTGTCGGAAAACTACAGCTTCTCCGCCGAGGCGCTCTCGGATGCAAAGCTCTGCCGCTTTGATCGCCGGTCTTTGGACGAACTGGTGGAACGCTTTCCTGAAATGGACCGGCAATTACGCCGTATGGGCGCCGCCGCCATGGATGCAATGCTGGATCTGGTGTTTGCCCTTGGCCGCAAAACCGCACAGGAACGGGTGGCTTCATTCCTGATCGGCTTGTCCCACAAGCAGGGAAATTGCGATGATCCCGCTTTACATGTGTATCTTGCCATGACCCGCAGCGACATTGCCGATTATCTTGGCCTGACCATTGAGACCGTGAGCCGTATTCTTTCTCGCTTGAAATCCAGCCAGGTCATTCGGATCAAAGCGGTCAACCGGATTGAAATTCTCGATCTGGATCAACTGCAATCGCTAGCAGATGCCGATCTTTCATAAAAATAGCCTGCCCCGAATAGGAACAGCTGTGCCAAAACGGGGGGCTCCTTTGTCAGGTTTTGGCACATAGACCGCACCGCCCTGCCCATTCAAATCCATAAGCACTTGAATCCGCACCATCGCCCAGTTTGGCACGGGCTGTGCTTCTAAAGGGGTGTGTCGTCCTTAAGCGAGCCTGAGACTTAAGGTGCGGCTCGCGAGATGTTTTGCCTGAAACATCTCGCACCCTTGAAGCGGCGTTTGTCATATGACAGCGCCGCTTTCTTTATGGGGTGGCTCTGTTGAGGTTCCTGCTCACCGGCACGGGATCAATTCAAAAGATCAGACAAGCGCTTTGGCTTCCAGGATTGCAAAAGCAGCTTCACTTCCTGCCAATCCTTCCAGTCCGCCCCCCATTTGGCATGGGCCAAGGCGGCTTCGGCGTCCTCTTTCAATCGCGGGTCGGTCAAGCGGTCACTGGCCAATTGCAGATAAAGCGCTGCCTGCACCATATCGCGCGTTAGCCCCAATCCTTCCAGATACATGCGGCCCAGCTCGAGCTGCGCCAATCCGTCGCCGGTTTCCGCACCGATTCGGTACCAGTTTGCCGCCTTTGCCAGATCCACCGGCACGCCCAAACCGTCCCGATATGCATCGGCGATCAGCAGATAAACCGGCGCACCCTGAGACGCGGCCTGCTCCAATAAGGCAATGGCTTGGGCCCATTGCGCGTCTTCATCGCTTTCCAATAAGGCTGTGCCCAAGGCCAGGGCGGCCCCCGGCTCCCCCACATCATAGGCGCGGCGCAGGTCGGACAGATCAGCGTTTTCCTGTGCAAAAGACACCATGCTGGCGCCCATTGCCCCAAAGCAGATTACAGATAAACGCAACAGTCTCCGCCGAAAGAACATCGCATCCCTTCCATAAAAGGATCACCCTTTACAGTAGCCGTATCCAGAGATGTTTCAATATCCTATCCCGTTTGACGCGATCACAATCGCACTCAACGGGGGCCAACCGGAGCCAGTTTCACAAGAGCCCGCAAATCCAGCAGGGCGACTTTCAGATCTTGCCATTCATCATCGCTGATGGCGGATTCCGGGCCAGAAAACTGGATGGAATAAACGCATTGATTCCCACCGACAAAGGCCAGCGTTTCGCGGCGTGTCCGATCCGCATCGGATTGGATATAGGTACTGGCAGACAGCCCGAACGGGGCCTCGGAAAAAGCTTCAACATCACATGCAACCCCTTCTTGGGCGCACGCTTCTTGCGTTTCATCAACGGCCTGCGCCCAATAACCATGGTTTTGTTGCGGCTCTGACGGGTTGCGGCTTAACCGTTCTCCCCCAACCAACAGCACTCCGGTGCTATCGGCATGGAGATAAGCCATTTTGAAACCCGGCATCATTTCTGAAAATTCTGCGGCCAATTCGGGGTCTGTGTAGAAAAAATCGGCAAGATCATGCCACTGCTCATGCCCCGCAAGCGCTTTGGAAATTTCTGAAAAGGCGCATTGTTCAACGGGAATATCCACAGGCCGATCCGCCTGCTCCGGCGCGGAAAACAGCGCAATAGATGCCGCAGCAAAAAGAGAAATCATAAATCACCTGTTCCGACCAAACCCTGAGCAGACTTTAATAAATTTTTAACGAAATGAGAATGATTAAAATTCAAGGCAGCCCCTTAAAGTCTCTTTTGAAACAGATATTCCGTTGTGTTTGAAGGATCGTGCAAGTCTCGCATTTGGCCGGGCATGACAAACCCATGCTTGTGATAAAAGGCATGGGCCTCAACGAAGCGGGTGTCGGACCAAAGATCAATGCGCGTGGCGTGCACTGATTGCGCAGCGTGCAGCACCAGGTCCAATAACGCAGTGGCCAGCCCTGAACGACGGGTAGACGCATCCACATAAAGCCGTTTCAATTCGACCACATCCTGTCCGCTTGGCACATAGCCGATACAGCCAAGCACTGCTCCAGCTCGCTCCGCTACCCAAAAGCGCCCTTTTTGACGGGCGAAAATGTCACAAATCCGGGGAAGGTCCGCATCCAGACCGGGAAGATCGAGAACGCAACCGGGATAGGCGGCAAAGCATCTGCCAATCAGGCCAATCACCTGATCCGTATCTTCGGGTGCACCATCCCGGATGATAATATTCGCCAGACCTTCAGTCATAAAAGAGGAGTGTGCATCATCCATGGGGCGTATGTCCGATCCATTTTTGCTATATTTGTCTGGGCCGAAACGCAAAAAATATATCGCTGCCAAACAATAACAACAGCATGGATCATGCGCAAATCAGGCCATCCCGCCAATAAAGAGAGACGCCATAAAAAACGCCGCAAGGTTTCCCCTGCGGCGCTTTGAACGGCAATCCGAATCGCGCATTAACGCGAATAGAATTCCACCACCAGATTCGGTTCCATCTGAACCGGATAAGGCACTTCATCCAAGGTCGGAACCCGCATGAAGGTGGCTTTCGTCCCTTCAACCGTGATGTATTCCGGTACATCACGCTCGGGGCTTTGGCCTGCTTCCAGAACCATCGGCATCTGGCGCGATTTTTCACGCACTTCGATCACGTCGCCTTCTTTCACCATATAGCTGGGAACATTGGCGCGCTTGCCGTTCACCAGAACATGGCCGTGGCTGACGAACTGACGGGCGGCAAAAACGGTCGGAACGAATTTGGCGCGGTACACAACCGCATCCAAACGACGCTCCAGAATGCCGATCAGATGCTCGCCGGTATCGCCTTTTTTACCAGCGGCTTCTTTATAATAGCGATTGAACTGCTTTTCGGTGATCGAGCCGTAATAGCCTTTCAGCTTTTGCTTGGCACGCAGCTGAATACCGAAATCGGACAATTTGCCCTTCCGGCGCTGACCATGTTCACCGGGGCCATATTGGCGGGTGTTCACGGGGCTTTTCGCACGACCCCAGATATTTTCGCCCATACGGCGATCGATTTTATGCTTGGCAGAGATACGCTTGCTCATGTCGAACCGCGTCCTTTCATTGCGCCATGGGCCGGACGCCAATCGCCCCCTGCCTGCCCATCCATCGGAAGAATCCGTTCAGCGGATCAACCGATATCCAGAACAAACAGGTGCCCACGCGGGCGACGGACAGAATCTGCCGCCCGTTCGAAGTGCGCGGACTATAGCCATGCGCAACAAAAGGTCAAGCCCTGAAGCCGCCTTCTGAACCATGCCGTGGCTAGCCGTTTCAATCAGTGGCGCAAACGGCGGATCAGGCTGGACGTATCTTGCCGCCCGCCGCCCATGGCCTGCACATCCGCATAGAATTGATCGATCAACGCTGTGGACGGCAAAGACACTCCCATGCGGCGCGCTTCTTCCAAAACGATGGCCAGATCCTTCCGCATCCAATCCACAGCGAATCCGAAATCAAAAGACCCCGCAGCCATGCTGGCCGCCCGATTCTCCATCTGCCAGCTTTGCGCCGCCCCTTTTGAGATCACATCCACCACCGCCTCCACATCAAGTCCGGCACTTTGGCAAAAATGCAGGGCTTCCGACAGCCCTTGAAGCGTTCCGGCGATGCAGATCTGATTGACCATTTTCGCCGTCTGTCCCGACCCCGCTGGGCCAAGCAGGCGCATCATCTTGGCGTAGTTTTCCATAACCGGACGCGCCTGATCGAAATCCGCCTGATCGCCGCCACACATCACGGTTAGTTGCCCCGCCTGCGCCCCGGCTTCTCCGCCCGAAACCGGCGCATCCAAAAACCCGAGACCCAGTGCTTTGGCTTTGTCATACATGGCCCGCGCCACTTGCGCAGACGCCGTGGTGTGATCGACAAAAACCGCGCCGGGCTTCATAGCCGCAAATGCTCCGGCCTCGCCCACACAGATGTCTTCCACATCTTTATCCGCCCCCACGCAGGCAAAAACCAGATCGGCCTCACACACCGCTTGGGCCGGCGTTGCCGCCAGAGCGCATCGGGCCGACCCATATGTTTTCAGCCATTTTTCCGCTTTTTGTGCCGTGCGGTTATAAACGGTGACGGCATAGCCCGCCTGCGCCAGATGGCCTGCCATAGGAAAGCCCATGACACCCAACCCTAAAAATGTCAGCTTATCGGTCATCAGTTTGCCATTCGGTTAAAGCTGGTTGCACAGCATAATCGGATCGGCGCAGGCTAACGGGCTGTGACACGAACTGTCCAGACCCGTGAGGGGCAAAAAGCAAGAGACCGGGGAGGAAAGACCATGCGACTGATAGGGAAAATAGCCGCCGCAATTGGTGTTTTGGCCATTCTATGTGCGATTTTTGGCTGGGTTTATCTTAGAAGTGCATTGCCCCAAATATCGGGCACGGTCACCTTGGAGGGGCTTGAAGCCGAAGTCAGCATCACCCGCGACCGCCACGGCGTACCGCATATTGTTGCACAAACGCCCGAAGATGCGTTCTTTGCCTTGGGCTATGCCCATGCGCAGGATCGGCTATGGCAAATGAGCATGCACCGCCGCATTGCCGCCGGACGCTTGTCTGAAATTGCCGGAGAAGCCACCCTTTCCACCGATGTCTTCCTGCGCACCTTGTCGCTTTACGACCGGGCGCGAAAAGCATGGGCCCATCAAACAGAGCAAGCCCGCGCCGGAATGGTTTCCTATTCCAATGGCGTGAATGCCTTTTTGAACAGCCGCAAAGGGGCGCTGCCGCCGGAATTTCTGCTTACAAAGACAGAGCCGGAGCCCTGGACACCCATTGACAGCCTGAGCTGGCTCAAGGTGATGGCGCTTGATCTGGGCGGTAATTATTGGAGCGAGCTGGCCCGCCTTGATCTGGCCAGCCGCCTTGATACCGACCAGCTTATGGACTTCTTCCCGCCTTATCCCGGTGAAGAAGCCCTCCCCCTGCCCGATCTTGACACACTTTATGATGGGTTGGACCTTGCCCATATTAAAACCGCGCAAACGGATATCGGAAAGCCCAGAGGGTTGGGGTCCAATAATTGGGTTCTTTCCGGCGATCACAGCAAAACCGGCATGCCTTTGCTGGCCAATGATCCGCATCTGGGCCTGACCACGCCATCTCTTTGGTATCTGGCCCATATGAAGATCGGCGGAGAAAATGTGATCGGGGCCACCATGCCCGGCATTCCCTTTGTGATTTTGGGGCGCAATGACCGGATCGCCTGGGGCTTCACCAATGTCAATCCGGATGTGCAGGATTTATATGTGGAAAAGCTGGTGGATGATGGCACCGCCTATCTGACCCCGGACGGTCCGGCCCCCTTCATCACCCGGGAAGAAACCATCCATATCAAAGATGCCGATCCGAAAACCATTCTTGTCCGCGAAACGCGCCACGGGCCGGTGATTTCCGATGGACGCACCGATCTGGCAGAAAAAATGCCCAAAAACGCCGTGCTGGCTTTGCGTTGGACCGCACTGGATGAAGATGACACATCGGGAAGCGCTGCGGCGACGCTTTCCAGCGTAAAGGATTATGAGCAGTTCAAAACCGCCCTTCGCCTTTATACGGCTCCTGCCCAGAATATTGTATATGCGGATATCGACGGGAATATCGGATATTATGCGCCGGGGCGTGTCCCCATCCGCGGGGCAAAAAACGACACCCATGGTCTGGTGCCCGCACCGGGCTGGAAGGCCGATTATGATTGGGAAAGCACGATCCCTTATGAGGACATGCCCGAGCGTGAAAATCCCGCCAATGGCGTGATCGTTACCGCCAATGAAAAAATCGTCGGACCGGATTATCCGCATTTTCTTACCAGCGGTTGGGCGCTTCCCTATCGCGGCGACCGCATCCGTGAATTGATCGCCGACACCGCCCCCCATGACAAAGCCAGCATGGCCCGCATCCAGATGGATGTGAAATCCACCGTTGCTGCCGATCTTCTGCCCCTGATGCTGACCCTTATGGACCAAGAGCAAAAAGCGTTGGATGAAACACAAAAGGACATTCTGGACGCCTTGGGTGCATGGGATTTCGAGATGGCCGTCGACCGTCCCGAACCCATGATTTTCACCGCATGGCACCGTGCTCTAGCCAAACGACTCTATGCCGATGAATTGGGCGACAAGTTCGACCGCTATTGGGGGCCGAAAGTGGATTTTCTGAAGATGGCCTTGCTAGGCACCACCAAGGCAAATTGGTGTGATGATATCGGCACATCCGATGAAGAAAGCTGCGCAGACAGTGTGTCTCTGGCCTTTAACGATGCCCTTGAGGATCTTTCGTCGCGTCTGGATCGCAAACCCGGATCATGGCGCGACTGGCAATGGGGCAGCCTTCATCGGGGCGTGCAAGAACACCGCCCCTTCTCGCAGGTGCCGGTTCTTGCCCGGTTTTTCGAAACATCCACGCCGGCACCGGGCGGCACCTATACGGTGAATGTGGCCGGACCGCGTTTTTCGGCCCCGAATCCCTATGGCTTCACCCATGGCCCCAGCTATCGGGTGGTTTATGATCTGGCCGATCTGGATCGCTCGTCCTACATCATTCCCACCGGACAATCGGGCATTCCCTTTTCAAAGCATTATTCCGACATGATGGACAAATGGCTTCATGGAGATTTCATCGAAATTTCAACAAATCCCGAAACATTTCAATCGGGCGACAAGCTGGTTTTGAAGCGGCAATCCTCCGGTGAAACGGGTGGGGCTTTGCCGTGACCGCCCCTTGATCATAAAGGGAATATTAAGGCTAAAGGCGGATGCTTGCGCCTCTTGAGCAGTGTTGGCGGAGCATTTCGTGGCGAAAAAAGACGATCAAAGACCCATCGTGATCAAAAAGGTCAAGAAAGGGGGCGGCGGCGGTCATCATGGGGGGGCCTGGAAAGTCGCCTATGCGGATTTCGTCACGGCAATGATGGCCTTTTTCATGCTTTTATGGCTGCTCAATGTGTCTGATAAGGAAACGCTCGAGGGGTTGGCGGACTATTTTTCGCCGTCTTCTGCCAGTGTGAGCGGCACCTCCGGTTCCGGCAAGCCTTTGGCTGGCACAGCCATCGGATCTCAAGGCGCCCTGGATGCCAGTTCGTCCATCACCCAGATCAAAGGGCCGCCCCCTTCAGCGCAAACCGATGCGGACGATCAATCGCAAGCAGAAGACAGCTCCGAAACGCCCAAGGCAGATTTTGCAGATAAATTGCAAGACGGGGCGATGAACGCCTTGGAAGAAACCCTGCGCCAAGCCATTCAGGATTCTCCCGAACTGGCCCAGCATAAAGACCAGGTGTTGATCGAGCAAACACCGGAAGGCGTGCGAATCCAGATCACCGACAAGGATGGCCGGTCCATGTTCCGCGACAGCACTGCGGATCTGTTTGGCTATGCCCAGCGCCTGATACGGGAAATCGGGGCCATTGTGTCCACCTTGCCCAACCGCATTGCCATTATGGGCCATACCGATAGCGGGACATATGGCGCGGGCAGCGATTACACCAACTGGGAATTATCCGCCGACCGCGCCAATTCCGCACGGCGGGTGCTATCGCGCACCGGTGTCAGCTCTGATCGCTTTTCCGAAGTCACCGGAAAAGCCGCCACGGAACCGCTCTATCCAACAGACACGTTCCGTGCGGAAAATCGTCGCATCACCATTTTGGTGCTCCGCGAAGCCCCTGTGGTTTCCCCCAGAGCCAGCGGTGCCCGTTAAAAACTTGTCCCTCACTTAAAAACAACTCTCTGGTGCCAGCCTGTTGTGACGCTATACTGTGCGTCTGCCTTTCTTGAGGGCAAAACCGGGGAGCCTTTTTTCGTCCTATGATCGCAGCCGATCCATCCATACAAATGTGGATCACCTTTGCGGTGATCGCCTTCGGCATGGTGCTTTACGCCATTGATCGAATTTCCATGGAACTGTCATCGCTGGCGATCATCGTCGCCTTGCTGATCGTGTTCCAGATTTTCCCGATTACCGATCCCGCATCCGGCGACCAGGCTGGCTCTGTCAAAGCCTTGATCGCCGGATTTGCCGACCCCGCCCTGATGGCCATTCTCAGCCTTTTGGTCATGGGACAGGCATTGGTGGTTTCGGGCGCATTGGATGAACCGGTGCGCCGATTGGTGGGGCCCGCCACATCTTCACCGCGTTTAGTCCTGTTTAGTGTTCTGGCCATTGTCTTGCTGTTTTCCGGCTTTTTGAACAACACGCCGGTGGTGGCCATTTTCATCCCCATCCTGAATGCCCTTGCCGGCAAGATGAACATGAACCCCAGCCGGGTGATGATCCCGCTTTCCTATGCGGCCATTCTGGGCGGCAATCTCACCCTTATCGGCTCCAGCGCCAATCTGTTGGTGGCCAGCAGCTATGCCCATATCACCGGAGAAAATCTGGGCTTTTTCACCATCTTTCTTCCCGGCCTGATGCTTGGGGTTGTCGGCTTTATTTATGTGGCCTTCATCGCGCCGCATTTGCTGACGGACAGAGCCACCATGTCCTCGCAATTCGGCGGTTCCTCCAAGCAATTTCTGGTGCAATTGGAAGTCACCTATGGCGGCGCACTGGAAGGGCTGAAGGCCACCTCCGGCCTGTTCCCCGGTCTGACCGATGTCACCATCCGCTGCATCCGCCGCGATGATGAAGTGCTGTTACCGCCCTTTCACGATATGTCCTTGTTGGCCGGCGATACGCTGGTGGCGGCGGCCACCCGACAAAGCCTGACCCAGATGATGCTGAAATCGCCAGAGCTTTTAAGCGGGGCGTGGCATACCGGCGGCGTGGGCGGTGCCTCCGATAGTGGCGAAGGGCCGTTGCCCGGCCGGGAAAGCATGATGGCCGAAGTGATGATCGCCCCGGCCTCGCGGTTGCAAGGCCGCACGCTGGAACAGGTGGGATTTCGCTCTTTGACCAACTGCGTTGTTCTTGGCATCCAGAGACGGTCGCGGATGATCCGATCACATACGGCGCAATTGGTCTTGGAACCGGGCGATGTTTTGCTTTTGATTGGCAGCCGGAACGACATTCATGCTTTGCGCGGCAACCGCGATCTGCTGTTGCTGGAATGGTCCGCCTCGGATTTCCCCGCCGAACGCAATAGCGGCGTGGCCATTGCCATCTTTGCCACAACCATAGCACTGGCCGCCTTTGGTATTCTGCCGATCGCCGTGGCAGCGATGGGCGGCGCGCTGGCCATGATCGGGTCAAGCTGTATCAATATCCGTCAAGCCTCCAGAGCCATCGATCAAAAAATCATCATGATCATCGCCGCGGCCCTTGCCATGGGCCATGCGATGGCAGTGACCGGCGGGGCAAATTTTATCGCCGATAATGTCATTGCGCTTTTGGGCGATGCCTCTGCCTTGGTGGTGATTTCCGGCTTTTTCCTGTTGGTGGCGATCTTGACCAATGTGTTGTCGAACAATGCCACAGCGGTGCTGTTCACCCCCATCGCCATTTCCGTGGCACAGCGCATTGGTGTGGAGCCGGAAGTCTTTGTGATTGCCCTGATTTTCGCGTCGAAATGCTCTTTTGCCACCCCCTTTGGCTATCAAACCAATCTGCTGGTGATGGGGCCGGGGCATTACCGTTTTCTGGATTTCGTAAGGGCGGGCCTGCCGCTGACCGTGATCATGTGGTTGACCTTCACCGCCATTGCGGCATTCTATTATGGCTTTTGATCCTGTATCCACGTCCAGCAAAAGGGAGCATTCATGACCGACCAGTCCATGCAGTTCCCCCGCTTTTACGTAACGGCATCATCGCCCTGCCCGTATCTGGACGGCCATGAAGAACGAAAAGTCTTCACCGAACTCTCTGGAAAAGGTGCGCACGCCCTGAATGAAGCCCTGTCACGGGTGGGATTTCGCCGCAGCCAATCCGTGGCCTACCGCCCGGCCTGCGATCATTGCAATGCCTGCATTTCCGTTCGGGTTGTGGCCAATGCGTTTCTTCCATCCAAAAGCATGCGCCGCACCGGAAACCGCAATGCGGATCTTCAGATATTTGAAGAACCGGCCAAAATCACCGATGAACAATTCCAGCTTTTGAAAGCCTATCTGGAAGACCGGCATGGTGATGGCGGCATGGCATCTATGGATCGGCAAGAATTTGCCGAAATGGTAGAAAACAGCCCCATCGAAACCATGCTGGTGGAATACCGCCTGCCGCCCAAAGCCGATGCCCCCGAAAACACCGAAGATCGCGGACAGCTGGTGGGCGTGGCTCTGACCGATATTTTGTCCGATGGCCTGTCGATGGTTTACAGCTTTTTCAACACCGATATGGCCCGCCGGTCCCTTGGCACCTTTATCATTCTCGATCATATCCAGCGCGCGAAAAGGCGCGGGCTGCGCAATGTGTATCTGGGCTATTGGATCGAAAAAAGCCCGAAAATGGCCTATAAATGCGCGTTCCATCCCCTTGAAAAGCTGGGGGCGGAAGGCTGGAAATCCATGTGACAGGACAAGACTTTTCTGTCTTGAACGGCCTGTCACATCCCTTGCACCCGGCGCTCACCTGCTTATAGTCAAATCTGTTTTTGCCAGCATAGGGGCGCAACTTTTTTGATGGGTGATTCTACAAACAAAGGCATAAACCGCCGCACGGCGCTTAAATCGGCGGCAGGCTTGGGCGCTGCGGCCACAGGTGCGGGCTTGGCGGCCGGGCTGGTCTTGTCCGGACAATCCAAAAACATCAGCCGCTCGGGCCCCGCCCTTCTCGGTCAGGCATCCCGCACCTTGCGTATGGTCACCACATGGCCCAAGAATTTCCCCGGCCTTGGCACCGGAGCTGCGCGGCTCGCCCAACGTATCAGCGATGTTTCGGGCGGCACATTGGCAGTGCAGGTTTATGCTGCGGGGGAATTGGTCCCTGCCCTGTCGGCCTTTGATGCGGTAAGCCAAGGCAAAGCGGATCTTTATCATGGCGCGGAATATTATTGGCAGGGCCGTTCGCCGGCCTTCAATTTTTTCGCCGCCGTTCCCATGGGGCTAACCGCCAGCGAGATGGAAGCATGGATCCGTTTTGGCGGCGGGCAAGCCTTGTGGGATCGCCTCTCGGCGCGGTTCAATATCAAGCCTTTCATCGCCGGGAATACCGGCGTGCAAATGGGCGGCTGGTTCAAGCGCCCCGTCGATACTCTGGAAGATTTCCGCGGCTTGCGCATCCGGATGCCGGGGCTGGGCGGTGAAGTGATGCAACGTCTGGGCGCCACCCCCGTCACCAAGCGGGTGGTGAACTGTTCCAGGCATTGGATCAGGGCAATATCGATGCAACGGAATGGGTTGGCCCATGGAACGATATGGCCTTTGCCTTCCACACCATCGCCAAATCCTATTATTATCCCGGTATCCACGAACCTGGAACCACATTATCCATGGGGGTCAATCTATCATTATGGAATGATCTGGACGATCGGGAACGGGCGATCATTCAGGATTCCGCAACAGCAGAATCCCTGACCATGCGGTCGGAATTCGAACATAATAACGCGCTGGCTTTGGAACGGTTGATTGAAACAACCGATGTCAAATTACGCCGCTTTTCCGATCCCGTTTTAAAGCGAATGGCCGAAATCAGCGAACAGGTATTGGCCGAAGTGGCCGCCTCTGATGCCTTCACCGCAGAGGTTTATGAAAGCTTCAAAACCGCCCGGCGCAGGGGGGGGCGCTGGGGAGAAATTTCCGAACAAGCCTTTGCCGCCGCCCGTGCTTTTTCCACCAATAAATGACCAGAAAAGAACCATATCCCCGGCTCCATGCCGTCATTAGGTTGCTTGACCGTTTCAATGAAGCCATCGGTCATGCTTTGGGCTGGGCGGCGCTGGCTTTGGTTCTGGTGCAATTCATATTGGTTCTAAGCACCGCTGTTTTTGCACAAGGCTCTATCTGGCTTCAGGAATCGCGCCTTTATATCAATGCCCTGATTTTTCTTGGCGGCGCGGGCTATGCGCTTTTGCATGAAGATCATGTGCGGGTGGATCTGTTCTACCGGACAGCCGATCCCGTCGCCCGTTCATGGGTGGATTTTCTGGGCAGCTTTATCTTTCTGATGCCTTTCCTGTTTCTTATCTGGTGGGCGGGCCTTCCTTATGTTTTTGAAAGCATCATCAGCAATGAAGGGTCTTTGGAAACTGGCGGGCTGCCCTTTGTGTATCTTAAAAAAGCTCTGATCCTGATGTTTGCCGCCACCCTGAGCCTACAAAGCATTGCCTTGATTTTGCGGGCGGGCCTGCGCCTGTTTGATGACAACGAGGCCGCCATATGAGCAGCGCCGGTACCGCCCTTGTCGGCTTTATGTTTCTGGCCTTGCTCGGCTTTTTGCTTACCGGCTTTCCCGTCGCCTTTGTGCTGGGGGGCGTGGCGCTGGTTTTTGCAGTCATCGGCCTTGTATTCGGGCTTTTGGAACCGGGCTTCATCTTGCTGATGCCGGACCGCATCTATGGCCTGATCCAGAACGAGCTGTTGTTGGCGGTGCCTTTGTTCATCGCCATGGGCGTGATGCTGGAAAAATCGCGCGTGGCAGAAGATTTGCTGGATTCCATGGGGCGGCTTTTTGGCCCACTGCGCGGCGGACTGGGTTTTTCGGTGATGATTGTGGGCGCGCTCTTGGCGGCATCCACTGGCATTGTGGGGGCCACGGTTGTCACCATGGGAATGATGTCGCTGCCGGTGATGCTCAAGCGCGGCTATGATCCTGCCCTTGCCACCGGGTCCATCGCTGCGGCGGGCACATTGGGGCAGATCATTCCGCCTTCTATCGTTTTGATTTTGCTCGGTGATGTGCTGTCCTCTGCCTATCAAGAGGCACAAAGGGATATGGGCATCACTGCGCCCGATGCCGTCTCTGTGGGAGAGTTGTTTGCAGGGGCTTTATTGCCCGGTCTGGGGCTGGTTGGTCTTTATTTGCTCTATCTGATCGTACAGGCGATTTTTCGTCCCAAATCCAGCCCTGCCATGCCGCCTGCCGATGGAG
This sequence comes from Iodidimonas gelatinilytica, assembly GCF_008579125.1. Lineage (NCBI taxonomy): Bacteria > Pseudomonadati > Pseudomonadota > Alphaproteobacteria > Iodidimonadales > Iodidimonadaceae > Iodidimonas > Iodidimonas gelatinilytica. The sequence goes on from NZ_BKCL01000005.1 coordinate 253,507, forward strand.
AGCTGTTCAATCGCCAAATGGTCGGGCGTCTTTTGGGAGCCTTGTTGCCGCCGGTTCTTCTGATCATTGCTGTGCTTGGCTCTATTCTTGGCGGCATTGCCACCCCCACCGAAGCGGCGTCCCTCGGCGCTGTGGGAGCAATTTTCCTTGGGGCCGCCCGCCTTGGATCTGGCCGGAACTGGCCCTTGATATCCGCCATCGCCGCCTTGATTTTGGTATTGGGGCAAAGCGCTCTAATTGGCCCCGCCACCCAAGGTATGCCGCTGATCTTTGCTTTCGGGCTGTGTGCCATTGCCGGATTTGGCCTGTTTCTGGCCCTATGGCGTTTGTGGAAAGCCAAAATTTTGGCTCCTGTGATGCGGTCCACCGTTCGGGTGACGGTGATGATTTACACCATTCTGGTGGGCGCTGCGTTGTTTTCCCTGGTGTTTCGCGGTTTGGGAGGCGATCACAGCATTGAAGCCGCCTTGGCCAATCTGCCCGGTGGGACAACAGGCGCCCTGATCACCGTTATGCTGGTGATGTTCGTCCTTGGCTTCTTCCTCGATTTCATTGAAATCACCTTCGTGGTGGTGCCGATCGTTGCCCCTGTGCTGTTTGTCATGGGGGTAGATCCGGTATGGCTGGGGGTTATGATGGCCATGAATTTGCAAACCAGTTTTCTCACGCCGCCCTTTGGGTTTGCCTTATTCTATTTGCGCGGTGTGGCCCCCGATTCCGTCAAGACCGGTGAAATTTACCGCGGGGCTTTGCCCTTTGTCGCTATCCAGATCATCGGCTTATTGCTTTTGGCCCTGATACCGGAATTGGCCACATGGCTTCCTGCTATGCTTTACAACAATTAACCCAAGATATTGTAGCTGCGTGATATTTTTGACACCTATTTGTCACAAATACGCGATAATATGGGCATATAGGGAGGCAAAAATGCTCAATATCTTTCGACGTAAGCACACAGACCCGGTCACCGAACCAACCGATGCACTGGAAGGCGGCGATAGCTTGACGGACATCGTGATCCGTTCGGGGCTCACGGCTGTGGAAGCCGAGGCGCTTTTGCAACCAAGCGGCACAACATCTGATCGCCCATCGCTTGATATGGTGCGGGCAGCGCGCAGCGTCGCTTGAAGACGCGGCCTTGGAAAATCTATCGGGACATGGGGAGCTCCTTTGCGTCTTTCGCTTTGCGAGCGCCCATGTTCTTTTGAATAATTCAAGGCTTAAACCACTATTCGGCAGTGCCTTATGATCGTTCTTTTTACCGATTTCGGCTGGAATGGCCCTTATGTGGGGCAGATGAAAGCGGTTCTTGCCCAGCGCGCCCCGAATATTCCCATTATCGACCTGATGCATGATGCTCCCACCTTTTCTCCGCAGGCCGCATCCTATCTTTTGGCAAGCCTTGTGGATGATCTGGCGTGGGATGCCGTCATCTGCGCGGTGGTGGACCCCGGTGTGGGCGGCCCACGCCCGCCGGTAATGGTGGAAGCCGATGGACGGAAATTTATCGGCCCCGGCAATGGATTATTTGAAATGGTGCTCCGCCGCGCGCAGGAGCATCGTGCGGTCTATCGCCTGACCCGCGCGCCGGTGCGGCTGTCCGCATCCTTTCATGGCCGCGACCTGTTTGCCCCTGCCGCCGCCGCTTTGGCCATGGGGGAAACGCTGCCCCTAGAAGAATTGAAAGATCCCATGCCCGGCGGCGATTGGCCCGATGATCTGGGCCGCATCATTTATATCGACCATTATGGAAATGCCATGACCGGCATCAATGCGGACCGGTTGGGGGATCGCTGTCTGATGGTGGGGGGCAAGCGCTTGCCGCGGGGCCGCACCTTCACGGATCATCCCCCCGGCATGGCCTTTTGGTACGCCAATTCCTGCGGCTTGGCAGAAATCGCTGTCACCCAGGGAAGCGCCGCACATATGCTTGATCTAGAGCATGGCAGCGCCGTTTCGCTTGCCTGAGCCTTGACTTTAAAAAGCCCCGACGAAACCGCCGGGGCCCATATCTTTCCTAACCACTAAAACGATTGCTTCTTGGGAAGCCTGTGGGCGGCAGGCGGCCAGCGCCAGCGCGTTTCCCAAGCCACAAGGCGATATCCGGCTCCGTGCGGGTGCGGCCTTGCGTTCCCCCCATAGGCCAGCTCAGCCCTTCCGCAGCATTCAGCAACCGAATGTCGGCCATGCCGCCATCTTTATAGCGTTGCAGCATCACACCGCGTCCGCGTGCCATCACCGGCAGTTCGTCCACGGGGAACAGCAAAAGCTTACGGTTCTCGCCAATAACGGCAACGGTATCGCCATCAACAACCAGACAATGGGTGGCCCGCACGCCCTTGCCCACATTCATCAATTGCTTGCCGCTACGAGTAGAGGCCACGGCCTTATCCGCCTCGGCCCGAAAGCCCCGCCCTTCCGATGAAGCCAGCAGCAATTCGCTGCCCGCTTTATAGGGCATCAGGGCAACGATTTCTTCTTCCCCATCCAGGTCCACCAAAAGCCGCAAGGCCTCTCCATGGCCGCGTCCGCCGGGCAGTTTGTCCGCAGGCAGCGTGTGCATCCGGCCAAGGGACGTGAAGGCGAAAATCTTATCGGTGGTATAGGCATGGAAGCGGAAGCGTTCTTCATCGCCTTCCTTGAAATTCAGTACGCTATCGGGCGCATATGCCCCTTCAATGCCCGCAGCCAGCCGCGGCGCGAACACACCACCGTCACCGGCTCGCGTTCGATCATCGCTTCCATGGGCACCACATCCAATATCGGGGCTTCACCGAAGCCGGAGCGGCGGCGGCCTTCAATTGTATCGGAACCGAAACGATCCTTTATGCCTGAGAGTTTTTCCCCGACCGATATCCATTGGCGTTCCGATGAAGCCAACAAGCCATTGAGCTGTGCCTGCTCCGCACTGAGTTTTTCATGCTCGGTACGGATTTCCATTTCTTCCAGCTTGCGCAAAGACCGCAGCCGCATATTCAAAATGGCTTCCGCCTGCACATCATTCAGAGAAAATGTGCGCATCAACTCCGCTTTGGGATGGTCTTCTTCGCGGATAATGCGGATCACTTCATCCAGATTGAGATAGGCCTTGAGATAACCATCCAGCACCTCAAGCCTATGGGCAATTTTTTCCAGCCGGTAGCGCGTGCGGCGTTTCAAAACATCCAGCTGATGGTCCAAAAACGCTTCCAGCGCCTGCCCCAAGGACAGAACACGCGGCGCACCATCCAGATCAATGACATTGAGATTGAGCGAGGCGCGCACCTCCAGGTCGGTGAGCTTGAACAAGCTCTCCATCAGGATCTGCGGTTCCACATTGCGGCTTTTTGGCTCTAGAACCAGCCGGATATCTTCGGTGGATTCATCGCGTACATCCGCCAGAATGGGCAATTTCTTATCATTGATCAATTCGGCGATTTTCTCGATCAGCTTGGATTTCGCCACCTGATACGGAATTTCCGTGACCACGATCTGCCATGTTCCATGGCCGATATCTTCCCGTTCCCAGCGGGCGCGGGTCCGGAAAGCACCGCGTCCCGTGCGATAGGCCTGGGCGATGCTTTCACGGGATTCCACAATGATACCGCCGGTGGGAAAGTCCGGGCCGGGCACCCGATCCACCAATTCTTCATCCGTTACCGGACCGCGCCGCCCCAGCCGTGCTTCTATCAGCAATTGCAAGGCATCGATCAGTTCACCGGCATTGTGCGGGGGAATGGATGTGGCCATGCCCACCGCAATCCCCGCCGCCCCATTGGCCAACAGATTGGGAAAGGCACCGGGGAACACCACCGGCTCTTCTTCTTCCCCGTCATAGGTACGGCGAAAATCAACGGCATCTTCGTCCAGCCCCTCCATCAAGGTGGCGGCGATAGCGGTCATGCGTGCTTCGGTATAACGCATGGCAGCAGGATTATCGCCATCCACATTGCCGAAATTGCCCTGCCCGTCTATCAGCGGATAACGCACCGCAAAATGCTGGGCCAGCCGCACCAGTGCATCATAAACCGCCTGATCCCCATGGGGATGATATTTACCGATCACATCCCCCACCACGCGGGCACATTTTTTATAACCGGTGCCGGGGTCCAGCTTCAAAAGCCGCATGGCATACAACAAGCGGCGATGCACAGGCTTCAAGCCATCGCGCACATCGGGCAATGAGCGGGACATGATCGTTGACAAAGCATAGGCCAGATAACGCTCTGACAATGCGGTGTCGAACGGGGTTTCAACGATATGATCGGATGTGGGTTCTGTACTCATATGCCAACTATAACAGCCTCAAAGCGCATTGCGACAGCCTAAGAATCATATCTATCAAGCAATTTTTCCAAATCCATAATATGGGCGGCAGAGCCCCTAAAACCGGCCCCGCAGCACGGCCCAGAACAGCTTGAGCTGACGGGTCAACGCCCCGCGATCGAAAGGCGCCGCAAAAGGATCATCCCCCGCATGGGCCAAACGATCAAGATAATCGCGGGCCAGCACTGCCAGCAACATGGGGCTGCGGGCCTGGGCAGGATAGCTGCCGTTTTGTGTTCGGGCTTTGCGGATGGCTTCCTGCGCCGCATTGGCAATACGCCGAATGATGGGGATCATGTCCGGTGAGAACTGGCCGCGATAAAGACTTTCAGGAGCAATGCCCGCCTCTTCCAGCGCATCTTTGGGAAGCGTAATGCGCTGCATGGCTGCCTGAAAAGCCAGCGCCCGCAAAATTCCGGTCAAAGCCCAGGCCCGCCCCACAGCATGGGCTGCCGATAAATGCGCCTCGTCCTGCGCACCACACAAAAAAGCGGCCATCCGATTCAACGCCCCGCCGGTCTGATCCGCATAGGCCAAAAGCCCGTCAAAATCCACCGGGCCTTCATCATAAAGTTCGGCGGCACGGGCATCGATCAGGTCGATAAACACCGACCGGTCCGGCTTATGACGTGCCACCAAATCTGCCAAGCCCGCCACCACCGGATGCTTACGCGCAAGGCCGTCATAAATCCCTTCAATGCTTTCGCGCCACCATTGCAGCCGGATTTCTCCCATCATCGGCTCCGACACCCGTTCACGGGTTTTGCCGATTTCATGGGCGAAGGCATAAAGCGCCGCCAGATCCTCGCGCATATGGGGGGCGGCGAATAACAAGGTCAGCCAGCGATCATGATCGTGGTCACGCACGATTTCAGCACAAGGGCTCAGGCCTTGCGTTTTGGCTTGCGGCACGGCTTCGGTCATTGATCGTCCTTGCCATCCCGTTGCTGCGCCTCGGACAAATAGACCTGCGCCAATTCCGCATAGCCCAGAACTCCTTGGCGATAAGCGGCGATTTCCGCATCTTCCAGCACCCGAACCCGACGCGCCGGACGGCCCATCCATAATTCTTTTGCGCCAATACATTTACCCGGCGAGAGCAACGACCCCGCCGCCAGCATGCCATCTTCCTCGATCACGCAGCCATCCATCACAATGGATGACAGCCCGACAAAGCTGCGATCTTGCAAACTGCACCCATGGATCATCGCCATATGCCCGATCAGCACATCATTGCCGATATGGGTGGGATGGGTTTTGCGCGACACATGCACCACCGTGCCATCTTGAATGTTGCTGCCTTGTCCCACGCGAATGCTGTTCACATCCCCCCGTAAAACGCAATTGAACCAGATGGACGACCCCGCGCCAATTTCCACATCGCCAATGATCCGCGCCCCCGGTGCCACATAGACATCATCGGCAAGCTGTGGGCTGATGCCCCGAAACGGCAAAACCGTGCCACCACCATGATTGGTCATCTGCAAAACAGCCCCGTTCTTAAGAGGGTCAAGGGAAAAGTGGTGCCTGCATCAAACCGGTGGTTTCCGGCAGACCCAGCATCAAATTCATATTCTGCACCGCCTGCCCCGATGATCCTTTCACCAGATTATCAATGGCAGCCACAATGATCGCGCGGCCCGGAATACGATCTTCAAATACATTGAGCACGCATAAATTCGACCCGCGCACATGGCGCGTGGCCGGCGCAACACCGGGGTCCAGCACCCGAACGAAGGGTTCTCTGGCATAACGGTCTGCCAAAATATCGCGCAAATCATCCGCGCTTTGCCCCTTGGCCAAGCGCACATAAATGGTTTCCAGCTCACCGCGATTCATCGGCACCAGATGCGGTGTAAAGCTCAGCCCCACCTCCTGGCCTGCCCGTTTTGCCAGTTCCTGTTCCATTTCCGGCATATGGCGATGATGGCCGATACCGTAGGGGTGCATGGCTTCCGCCACCTCGCAAAACAACATCGATTCCTTCAGGCTGCGTCCGCCCCCTGTCACCCCCGATTTGGCATCGATAATAATGTCAGATGCGTCGATGGCTTGCGCCTCCACAATCGGCAACAAAGCCAGCAAGGCCGCGGTGGGATAACAGCCCGGACAGGCAACAAGCGCCGCCCCACGTACCGCATCGCGGTTAAATTCCGTCAGCCCATAAACAGCGGCGCTTTGAAATTCCGGAGCCTGATGGGCGCGGCCATACCATGTTTCGTAGCTATCGGGATCTTCAAGGCGGAAATCAGCCGACAGATCAACAATCTTGATATCCCGGCGCACCGCCGACACCAGATCTTCGCGCCGTTCAATCAGCATTTCATCCAGCAAGCTGTGGCCGGTTGCATGCAGCAAGCCCTTCACCACTTCTTGCGTGGTAGCATGCGGCAAGGCGCAAAATACCAGATCCAGATCCAGCGCTGGCCATTCCACCTCATCCAGACCAATCAGATCCGGCAACCCCAGATGCCCAAGATGGGGGAACACGTCGCCCAAGGGACGCCCGGCACTGCGGCCCGCCACCAGCAACGAAATCTCTATATTGGGATGGGTGGAAAGAATGCGAACAAGGTCGGCACCGGTATAGCCCGATGCGCCCAAAATACCGATACGGAATGTCTGTGTGCTCATGCCGTGCAGACTATTGCGCTGCAGCGATTTGGACAAGGGAAAGCGCAAGCCCTGCACGCTTTTTTCACCACTCACATATCATGGCGTGGTTGCGTTGAGCTGTGCGCCAAAAGCCCGGCTTAAAGATCCGGCGGCAATTCGGCCAGCGCATCTTCCAGTTCAGCAAAATCCGGCTGATGCTGGGCGGGCACATTGCGCCGCCCGATTTCAACGGAAATCTGTGGAGCATTGCCATGCAAATGCGAAATCAGCACTGTTTTGATGATATTGAAGAATTGGCTTTCTTCATTAAGCACTTGCCCGAAACGCCCCGCAATGGGCGCAACCATCAAATAAGACAGGAAAATTCCCAAAAAGGTGCCAACCAAAGCGCCCCCCACCATGCGCCCAAGCACTTCGACCGGCTCGTTGATGGCGGCCATGGTTTTGATAATCCCCAACACCGCCGCCACGATCCCCACGGCAGGCAAGCCATCGGCCATGGTTTGAAGCGCATGTTGTGGTTCATGCTCTTCTGCATGATGGCGCTCCAGATCCTGATCCATGGCATCTTCCATCTGATGAGGATCTTCGAAATTCATGGTCATCATGCGCAAATAATCGGCAATAAACGCCACCACATGATGATCCGCAGCGATTCTGGGAAAGTTATTGAAGATCTTTGATTCTTCTGGCTTCTCGATATGCTGCTCAATGGCCACCACGCCTTTGGAACGCATGGTTTTGATCAAAACGAACAAAAGGCTGAGCAGGTCCACATAATCCTGCCGTTTCCATTTTGCGCCTTTGAAGGCACGCCCCATCCCGCTAAGAGATTTCTTGATCACGCCCATGGAATTGGCGATCACAAACGCCCCGAGCGACCCGCCGAGAATAATCATCAATTCGAATGGCAGTGCGTGAACGATGATCTCCATCTTGCCGCCGGCAAACACATAGCCGCCGAACACCATGAAGAGCACGACCACAAAACCGATAATAAGAAACATGCCCGAATCTGCCTTAAAGATGCCTATCAGAAGATGACCGAGAGCCACCTTCCAAGAGTGGTTCCTGCCGTCACCACTATCAGCAAACAGGCTTAAGAAAGGTTAAATACAAAGGATTTAAGGCTAAACTCCAAAGTCTGCCCCGCCTATCCCGAATATTTTTCCGGGCGCTTGAAAAGACTCATCCAACCGCCCGTTCATCGGACGCATAGGAAAAAACAAACTCGTCCAGCGTCATACCGGCGGCCTTCAATTTGTCGTTCAAAAGCCCTTCACCGGCGGCAAGCCCTTCTTTCCGCCCGCCTTGCGCCGCTTCAACAGCGCATAATTCCCGGTACAGGCTGGTCATATCGGTGATGGCCGCACGCTCGGGGGCGCGGCGGTTGGAATGATAACCAACCACCCGGCCAGTCTCGCCAAATGTTGGCGTTACATGGGCAAACACCCAGTAATAATCGCCGTTTTTGGCGCTGTTCTTGATATATGAGAACACCTCTTTCCCGTCACGGATATGATCCCAGAGCACTTTGAAGATGGTGCGCGGCATATCCGGATGCCGGATGATATTATGAGGTTTATCAAGGAGTTCTCGCTCCTCATAATCCGCTATGCTTAAAAATGTCCGGTTCGCATACTGGATGCGCCCCTTGGTATCCGTTTTGGAAACGATAATGTCATCCTGAGCAAGGATGCGTTCCGAACCCATCATCATGATTGACCCTTCAATTCATAACAATCTAGCAACCCCTAAGAGCAGGATTGCCAAGCCCGGGTAACCATTTCCTTAAAAAATCATGAAACTTGATGGTATTTTCCGCCAATCCAAGAAACACATGCCCCCGATACGGGCGGCAAAACCAGCATCCGGAACCGCCGAAGACACATTAAAGGATAGGAGATCCCCGCGCTTAGGCCTTCTGGATCATATGTAGGAAATCCTGCGTGCGGTCGCTGACATCTGTGGATTGCGCTTTTACTGCACGGGCGGCTTCCAAAACATCATTTGAACCGGCCCCCGCCGATTCTGCCGCCTTGCGGATATCGGTGATGATCAAAGCCACTTCTTGAGAGCCTTCCGCCGCCTGCTGCAGATTTCCGCCAATTTCATCCGTTGCCAAAGATTGCTCATCCACCGCGCTATCGATCGCCCCGATCACCTCACCCAAGGAGCTGACCTGCGCCGCAATGGCCTGAATCGATTGGCTGGTGCTGGATGTGGCTTTCTGCATATCCTCAATCTGTCGGGCGATTTCCTCCGTTGCCTTGGCGGATTGGCTGGCCAACGCTTTCACCTCGCTGGCGACAACGGCAAATCCCTTGCCCGCTTCTCCGGCGCGGGCCGCTTCAATGGTGGCGTTCAGGGCCAGCAAATTGGTCTGATCGGCAATATCACGGATGAAGGACACCACCTTTTCCACACTGCCCGCAGCCTTTTCCAACCCTTGAACCGCCGTTTCTGCGGCCCTCACATCACCACCGACATTTTCCACAACCGATGTGGAATTCTGGCTTTGACGTTTGATTTCAGAAATAGACGCCGTCAATTGTTCGGAACTGGCGGCAATCATCTGGGCATTAGAGCTTGTTTCTTCCGCTGCCGCACTCACCGCAACGGTTTTCTCAAGCGCCTGAGATGCCTCGTCAAACATCCGACGGGCCGTGTTTTCCATGGTATCCGATAGATCCAGCAAATTTGTAATGGCTGAAGACAATTGCGTTTCAAACCGCTTTGCCATGTCTTCTCTTTGCGCCTGGCTTGCCTCTTCCATGCGGGCCATTTCGGCGCGGGCATTATCGATATCGACAGCCCCATCGCCAAAGGACCCCAGCATACCGCGACGCATGAAGCGCCGATAATAACGCCCTTCGCTCGCCGCCTTTAGCGTGCCGCGGGCTTCACGCATGAAGCATCGGTCATATCCAATAGATGGTTCAGAGCATGCATGGACTGTGCGCCCGGCCCATCTTCGGGGATATCAATCAAACGGGCTTCCAAATCGCCCGCAGCAGCAGCCAGACACACCTTTTCGATGCGTTGGATAGCCGCATCGGATTGCCGGCATTCCGCTTCCAATTCAGCAATGCGGGCCTGCAACTTTGCTACGTCCGATCCGCCGCCGGTCGCCAATTTTCCTGCGCGTTTAAACAAGCTCATGCCGCAGCCTTTTCATTGGATGCAAAAGAAAACACAAACTGGTCTATGGTTTGGCCCGCTGCCGCCAGCTTTTCATTCAAAAGCGCTTCGCCGGCAATCAATCCTGCCTTGCGATCGCCTTGCGACGATTCCTGATTGGAAATCTCGCGGTATAATTGCTCCATCTCGGCAATCACAGGGCGATTGGGCGCACGTCTGTTTGAATGATAGCCGATAATCTGGCCATTGCTGTCGAATGTTGGCGTCACATGGGCCAGCACCCAGTAATAATCGCCATTTTTTGTGCCGTTCTTGATATAGGTGAACAGCTCATTGCCAGAACGGATACGATCCCAAAGCACTTTAAAAATTGTTCGCGGCATGTCGGGGTGTCGGATGATATTATGAGGTTTTTCAAGAACGTCTCGTTCCTCATAATCCGCTATGCTTAAAAACGTCCGGTTTGCATAATGAATGCGCCCCTTGGTGTCCGTTTTAGAAACGATAATATCGCCCTGAGCAAGAACGCGCTCTGCCCCCACCGCCATTGCACAAATTCCTTTGTGAGAGGCTACTGATATGTAGCGTGCTTCAAGATCTTAATTTTCACCGGAAATATCACGCAATGATTTAATTTTTCCTTAAATCTCTCGTCATTGCACATATTTTACACGTAATAATTGCAAAAAATAGCGTATCAAGACCCGTATTTTACCGAGCAGCCATAAGGCTGGGACGAGGCTTTTGCCACCGGACGGCCCGCTTTCAAATCCTCATAAGCGGCCAGAAGATAGTTTGTCGCACCTTCAACGCTGGAGTGGCGGGCCGAAGGGCGATCATCGATCGCCCCCGCATAAGCAAGCGTACCATCGCTGTCGATCAAGAACATCTCTGGCGTGGTGCGCGCTCCATAAAGCCGCCCCAAATCCCCATGAGGATCAAGGATGATATGATCCGTATAAGATCCATGCCGCGCGGCAATGGCATTGGCTTCATCAGCGGTGGCATAACCCTGCTTGCCCGGAGCCGAAGAGATAATGGAAACCCACACCACATCGTCTTCGGTGAGTATCCGCTGGGTTTTTTGCATATTTCCGGTTTCGTAGTGCTTGGTCACGAAGGGACAGCCATCATTGGTCCATTCCAGAACAACCCGCTTTCCGCGCAAATCTTCCAGAGAAATGACGTCTCCCATGGTTGTCTTGGCGGAAAATACAGGCGCTTCCTGCCCCGGCTCCGGAGCGGCGCGCACAGCCGTCATTGAAGCGAAAGCTACCATAGAGGCTAGGGCCAAGCGTCCGAAAATATTTTTCATCATGTGTTCTCTTCAGGAATTTTCCATGGCAAAAATCGACAACAATGTGCCTGGCGTCAAGATCTGTGGCAAGATCTGCGGTTCGGCCATCGTGCCATCATAATAGACATAAAGCGGCACCCCATTGCGCCCGAATGACGCCAGCGCCTTTGCGATCGCATCATTCTGGTTGGTCCAGTCTGCCTTCAGCACCGCGATAGACTGTGCCTTCACAGAAGCGATCACATCGGGATCGGCCAAAGCCACCCGCTCGTTCACCTTGCAGGTGATGCACCAATCGGCGGTGAAATACACAAATACGGCTTGGCCATTCGCCTGTAGCTCTGCCACTTTTTCAGGGGACCAATCCGCAACGCCCATCGCCGTTTCATAAGAGGCGGCGTCTTGCCCGCCCTGTTGGCCAGCGACAGCCCCCGATTGATGCTGCGCCAGATAGCCGAGCGACATCAGCATGACCGCCAACACCGCCAAACCGGCAACAAAGGACATGATCCGCGCCAAGCGCCCTGCAGGGCCAGCCACACGCCAAAGCCACAACAGAAAGCCAAGGGCCACCAGAAGCAAAAGCGCCAGCCCGATACTATCCGCGCCGCCTTGGCGGGCCAGAACCCATAGCAGCCACACCACCGTCAAAAAGATGGGGAAGGCAAGCAATTGACGGAAAACAACCATCCACCTACCGGGATGCGGAAGCAACCGCCGCAGCGGCGGGAAGAAAGAAACCAGCAGATATGGCAAGCCCAATCCGGCCCCAAGGCTGAGGAAAATGGCCACAGCCACCGGCACTGGCTGGATCGCGGCAAAGCCCAAAGCCGGGGCCATGAAGGGCGCTGTGCAGGGCGTGGCAACGATGGTGGCCAAAACTCCTGTGAAAAAAGCACCACTGATGCCTTTTTTCTCGGTCAGGCTTTGGCCGATGCCGGAAAACCGTCCGCCAATTTCAAACACGCCCACAAGGTTAAGCCCCAATGCAAACAGCACCATCACAATCAATGTAACGATGACAGGCGATTGCAACTGAAAGCCCCAGCCAATCGCTGTGCCGGTGGCGCGCAAAGCCAAAAACACAATGGCAATGCCCAGAAAGCTGACCAGAATTCCGGCCATATAGCCAATCCGTCACGCCGGGCCGCAACATTTCCTTCGCCATGGGCTTTGATCAGGGAAAATGCCTTCAAGGACAAAACCGGGAACACGCAGGGCATCAAATTAAGCACCATCCCGCCCAAAAGCGCGAAAAGAATCGCTTGCCCCAAGCCCAATTCAAGGCCGGAAAATCCCCCCGCATCAGCGGGATCGGGAACGCTTAATGACGGGTCCATCACAATGGGCACATCAAGGGCAAAGCCTTCCCGTTGGCCCGCCGCGTTGGTCAGAATCAACACGCCGGCCGCGCTGTCCATCGAGGGTGCATGACCGGACCGCGCCACAGAAAGAGTCAGGCCATCGGGGCCGGATGTGGCAATCTGCGTCCCGGCATAATCAATCAGCCCGCTGGTAACAGGAAAGAAATAAGCGTCCGATGCCATGGACACATCATCCGGCGACATGGCGATTGTCACCGCAAAAGCATCCTGGCTCATCCGGGCCGATGCCTGCCAAGGCGCATCATGTGGCAAGGCCGCCCGCGCTTTGGCAAACAGCTCGGCCATGTCCGGCGTGACCGACCCCTTACCGGGAATCATCTTGAAGGACAGATCCGCAAATTCAGGGATGCACACCTCTTCGCAAACCAGCCATTCAGCAGACAGCGCCAGATCAAAAGCCTGATCGGGCAGATCCGCGGGCGGCATGACCCTGACCAAAAGATCCTGCGGCGCTTCATAGCCATAGTTCATCAAAGGGCCCACAGGAATCCGGTGCGGCAAAGGATAAAGCGGGCTTTCCACCGTCCAGCCCGCAGGCAAGGTCCAATCGAATGTAGGGGCTTTTCCCGAATCGCCGTAATTCTGCCAATAGGTATGCCAGCCCTGCGCCGGAATGAAACGCAGGGACAACCACAAGGGCTGGCCCGCCGCAACGGTGGTCCGCTCGGCATAAATCTCGAGCCGGGAATTGGGATTGCTGATCTCTGCCAGAGGTTGGGCGGCCATGGCCCGATCCAGAGGCACGAAAAGACTGGCCAGAGAAAGTCCCAGTATCGCCATCGCAAACAGGGTCGCCTGTACCCGCATCACCAACCGCATCATCACTTCTCACATATTGGCACAAGCTGTATCTCTAACACAGCCCATCACAACAGATAGTAACGAGTGCGTTAGAAGCCAGCCACCCGCACGTCTGATGCCATAGATCGTCGTTTTTTTTGCATGCAACGCAACGCCATCCTCTGCCCCATCACCACAAGCACGGCGTTTATCATAACATATAACAAAAAGGCCGCCCTCCAAGAGAGCGCCTCAGACTGC